>NZ_DAIQRQ010000100.1:0-11236 GCF_036786105.1 Ohtaekwangia sp. | reverse complement strand
TGTGCATGAGTGTTGACCAGCTCAGGGTAACTTTCCTGTTTCCGAATTGCGCCTTGAGGTCTTTTAGTTCCATCATCGGGTTTTCTTCAGTCGCATTTACTACAGCTACACCGGGTTCCAGCTTTATAGTTTCGGTTGCTATTTTGATGCGATATATATAGCGTTTCCCCTTCTGTGCGGAAGGGTCTTTAAAGAACAAGGCACCAGCTTTTGCTGCTTCGATTGACAGATCGCACATGAGCAATGCTATACCAAAACGATTTTCAAGCTCGTTGTTTTTGGCTAAGACCGATGCCAGATCATTGGCCGAAAAATTGGCATTGAAGTCCTTGCCATATAGCAACTCCTGAAGCACGGCAGCTTCATCTGAGGTCTCGGCAATCTTATCAAATTCTGCTTCGGTGAGCGTTTTTAAAGGAGTGGGAGTGATTGTAGTTTGTGAACCGGGCTCCAGCTCGCCATCGGCACGGAGAGTAAATCTTTCAATGATATATCCGTATTTATTTCCCAGTTGCCAGTAAGAAGGATCTGTGGGAGCCCATCGCAACCAGACACCATCTGCTTTTGATTTTGACAAGATAGCAACAGACGTTTTTTGCTGTGCAACGGCAACAGCGCATATAACTACCAGAAACAGAAGTCCAGTGATTTTACGAATCATGATTTACCAACTAGAATTTAATGGATACCTGTGTAGTAAAGTTAGGTTTTTCCGCACCCGGTAACGTATATTTTACATCGACCGGATAGCTGCCTTCAAGCAGGTCAGTATACCCTGTATCGGTCATCAGGCGTTTAACACCTGCAGGACGACTTCCCCAGTTATCCAGGTATTTAGCGGAGGCTTTATTCAGTAACTCATTGTAGTCCCAATAAGCATAATACGACAGATAATATCCGATCAGTACCGAGCCGCTGGTGGCAGGTGCTTTGCCAGCCGTGACATTGGAATCTGTGAGTTTAAAAGGATCTACACTGCCCGTAAGTTTTACACCTTTGAGTGGCTTGATACCGAGTACATCCGGTTTCCGCCACGAAATCGTAATGTCGTTATCATAAGGATACAGATCGTATAGTAACGGAGAGATCACATTTTTGAACCAGGCGTTATCTGGTGAAGCTACTACCTGTACCAAAGGTTCCATGCCCTCTTTGCCATGCAATTCATAGTCATCGAATGATTCAGTGATACTCATGCGTTTGCCGATTACAGCCACATTACCTTTAGCTACATCAAATGCATCCTGGCCACTGCCGAGCGCTAGCCATTTTTCACCGAAGGTACTGAACTGACTGGCCCGGAACGCCGATGAATATATTTCCTTCTCTACATTTTGAGTAACAGTTCCGGCAAGTGTATTGGAGTTGGTGGTCATTTCATTTCCATCTCCTGCATCTACGGTCACTTGCTGTCGCTGCACATTTTGATCAACAGGCCCATTCGATTGAGGCTTTTTGATAAAGGTCATGGTATAGATCGCCTGCTTCTCCAGTGCAGGGAAGCTGAAGTTTGCTTGGGCTTGTGCTACATCATACGCCAGCGGCACTTCACTTACTTTGCCTTTATTGTCTCTGAATCTGGCTATATAATCCCAGGTTGTAGTTCCTTCTGTTGCCTGGAAGAGATACGCCTGCCCATAATTTAATTTTACATAACCGGCTCCTGATTCGTTGATGTATAAATTATACTGGTAATTGATCGGGTAGCTGTACGCTACATTTTCTTCCGGTATAAAGTCAGGTGCTTCTCCGGTTGTAAATTGCGTTTCCTTGGTTTCGGTAATTACTACGTTGTCGTTATCATGCACAGCTTCCCATAAGCCATTGCCCGATCGTTTCTCCCAATGGATTTTGGCAGAAACATTCAGGTTAGATTTAGGTGGCAATATCTCAGCGGTTTTGAGAATAGCTACATCATTGCTTGCATTCCATTGGATTGTACCGGGAATTTTTGTTCCGTCTTTTGACAATGTGAATTCATCCAGTACAATTCTATAGGAGTTTACGTTGTTTTGAAAATCAGTCATACTGAAATCTTGCCCTATAGCGGTGTTAAATGAAATCTGCGGAGCGGTGAACACATTTACATCGGTGCTGTTGGGGTCAGGTTTAATATCTGCGATCACAACAATATCTGCTACCTCTGCACCTTGCTGCAGCATTTCACATTGTTCACCAATTTCAAATTTGAGATTGAATTTACCTTTTACCAGACCACCAAGTACTGAATATCTACCCGCCAGCATACCGCGCATCCAGGCGGGGTTCGGAAGATTGGCCTGAAGCAGGGCAGCCAGACCGAGGCTTACTATATCAAATGATTTCTTCTTTACTCTCAAACCGACTTTGCCTGTCAGGAATACGTATGCCTGCCCGGAAGCATACCAGCCATTGATACCGAGTCGGCCATCGCGTCCTACGCATTGTGCATTGCCATAATTACGAAGCATGATGTCTGTTCCTGCACCTACTGCAATCATTACATAAAATGGTCTGAGCCGATCTTTCGAGTCGAAACCGATTTTAAAATGAACACCCGCTGCAAAACCTTTACCACCGGCGGCAGCAAGGTCATCACGCATCAGGCGTAAGTCTATATCTCCGAATATTTCCTGCACTTCAGAAGGCGGCAAAGGAAGGTTTTCGATCTTCGTACCCACCATGAAATAGGATTGTGCAGTAGCCAACCCAAGTATATTTACACCAAACATCGAGCTGGGCCGTCCTATATAGGTATACCAGTCATGTTTATCCACGTGTATTACCGCTTCTCCCACTAAACCTTCGGGGCCGATACCGTTGACAACTCCTGCGAGATTAATATAGGTTTTAAGATTTGAATGAAAGACATCGTTATCATTATCGAAGAGCATGCTCATTTGAGCCAGAATTGTTGCCTTAGGGGCTTCGCCACCTTTAACGCGCTGGCGCGATTTGGTGGGCGTTAAGAAGAACGCTGAACCATCAAAGCGGATATATTTTAAACCACCGCCCTGATTGAACTGTACTTCGAACATCACATCAGCATTGATCGCATTGTCGTTGGCAACCACCAGCGATACACCGGCTAAAAATCCAAGCCCCGCTTTTCCGTCAGGTATATATACCAGATAATCTTTTTGTTGAAGAGCATTTACGCCTTCCACACTGCCGATCTGCGAAAAATCGGGTTGCAGAGGTTGCTGCCGCACCATTTTGTAAGATGCACCCCCCTGGATTCCCGTCAGGAATACAGGTGGAAATATAGGTATCTGCCCTACCGGAACATACGCATCCAGGTGCCAGTACCGGAAATCATCTTTACTGCCAAAGTATGCATTTACCTTGATTCCTTTTTCTAATATCTTCCTGATAGCAAAAGCAACGTTTCCGTGAAAGCCATTTCCGTATACCGGATCATCTTCATATATCGTTAATGATCCTTTCAGCGTGAAAGCCTGTGTCTGTACATCAATGGCTATATCGCGTATCTTTACCTTTTCAAACTTCCACTCGTGTTTCGTATGGGTATAGGTGGGGCCGTCATCGCGGGAAACAGTAACCTGTTTCTCTTCCATCCTGGCAAGTATGTCCAAGTGAGTAGAGGCGCCAAACGGCTTATCTTCACGGTTCATGAAGCTAAGTGTCAGGCCGAAGCCCAGTGCAACCTCTCCCTGGTATATACTCAGTTTTATATCGTTGATCTGGAGCGGGAAGTTGCCAAGCCCTTTGGATTGGCCCATACCAATAGTAGAGAACTCGCCACTGGTAACATAAGGTTTAGCTGTGGTGAGGCCGAGGTTTTGAAATGCAAGTCCTTTTGCATTCAGCTTTCCACCAACCGTAATTGTACCATGTAGCAAGGCAGATGGAATAATTTTCCCGTTGCCTTTCTTCTCCAGGGCTATAACAGAACCTTTGTTGAGTTGTATAGTAGCAGATAGCGGTGTTTGAAAGACCATTGAATCAGGAATAGCAATGGCAAAGCGGAAATTCATGTTATTGTTTTCCTGCTCAATCATGGCGCTATAGCCCGCAGGCTTATCGCCAAGGAAAGGTATGCCTAAATAACCTTCCAGCGATCCACCGGTTAACCGGTTAAGCTCAATCTTTGCGGAGAGTTTATCTACTGAGAAAGGCCAGCCATCGGCAGACCCCTCATTCAGCGGAATCAGATCAGTAGCAGTAAATATACCCGATACACCAAGGTCATCTATAATGAGATTTCGGGCGGATATAGAGAAAGGTTTTTTACTTGCATTCGCGGTACTGTCACCAGACAATCCTTTTATCCGAACCGTGAGGTCTTGCAGGTAGAAGCCACGCCATAAATTTATGTCCGCTCCATAGGTTTGCTGATAGCCCTGTGGGAATATAAATCCCGAAGGGTTAACGATATCGCTGTAGTCTACCACGGCATTGTGTACTTCAAAGGACACGTCATCCAGACCACTTATACGAAAAGGCGTAATAGTAATGGTGGCCATGATGTTGTTGATGTCGTGCGTGTTGATCTCAAAACTGGCCGTTACGGTTTTGATGCCTTTCGCTAAATCCGGGTCCGGTTTCAGAAGACCGTCTGAGAAAATGAAATTCCCTTTGAGATTTATGGTTTTAAAGCCGTCACAATCAAATTCTATGTAATTGTGGCCGTCTGCGGGTAGCTCAAGCGTTAGGTTATCGTTGACTTTTATGGATTGGGGGCTTACCAGAACCAGTTTCATTTGTGCAGAGCCTGACAGCACACCGCCATTGAAGCCTATATTTTTCGCTGCGAAGGCTATAGGTTTGGTGGTTCCCGGTATAATTACTGAAGCATAGGCACTATAAAACCACCCATTTTTCTCCCCCCAGTATGCACTATCAATAACTATAATAGTAGTTCCGTTGCAGCCTTGCGGAGCTATACCGATAGGTAAACTGGTAAGGTCGTTTTCTTTTAGTTTGGTTGTAGTTTTGCAATTTTCCTGTACAACCTTACATTTTGAAATGACTGCATTTTCAAAGCCGGAAACTAATTTATAGTCGGCTTGCGCATGAGCGAAGTAAGTATAGGAAAGAAAAAATATTGTTAAAATGCGCGAAACCACGCTGAACTGCTTAAAAGCCAACATACAGTAACGATTGAGTTTAGTACTGTCAAAATATGGCTTAAAGCCGACTTTACGGAAACGAAAAAGAGAGGTATAATTGTTTATCTTACACTGTAAGAAACATACATTAAAGGGAAATAATTGATTTTTGAGGATTAATACTTTTACAATCGGCGAGTTGAAAAATTCGTCTAGCTGTGTAAGTGATGTCTTAATCCCCTAGTTGGCATGAGTAAATTTTTACGGTGTGCATTTTTTTGTATAGCCTTTCTATCGGTTTCTCCGGGGTTCGCCCAGACCTACAATGTTCAATTCTATGTAGAAAAAGCTTATTTCTCTGGCTATAACGGTGATGAGTACGGTCCCCGTATTCGATTATATAAATATCAATGGAAAGATGAGTGGGGATATGCACTTTGGCTAAATGATAACTGTATCAAACTCCCGAACATTCAAACGGGGTGGCTGGACGTTGGCCGGACGTATTCGACCACCGTTAATGGATTGGTGTTTGATTTCGGAGTTGTAACACATGAAGAACGTAAAGCATCAAGCGATGACTGTACTTCACAAGGCGTAAGCGGGGTCACTACCCGTAAGCCCGACCGCTATCAGGCCGAGGTCTGGAAATCAATTAACCTAAATGACTATGCTCCGGGGGTTTACTCACCTTCTTTCGTCATGCGAACAGTGAGCGGTAGCACGTATGTAGATACCTATATAAAGGTTCGATATACTCCGGTTGCGCAGAGTGCCCCGAACGGAAATGCAGGACAGAATTGCTCCAATGAGAATTATACACTTACCGCCCAGAATGCGCCTGGTTATGAAAGTGCAACCAATACAACCGGGCTTACCTATAAATGGCAGTATACAATTCTTGGTGAGACTGTGCCAAATCCGGATTATTACAACTGCCTTGAAGGATGTACTCAGGACTACAATAACTGCTTAAGTGAAGGCATTGGCTTTGCGTGTGATGAAATGTATGATCGTTGTACAACGGACTGCTCCAGTTATTACCCTGAAAGTCTGCCACTCTGGCGCGACCTGACTGTAACAGATGATCCGACCATTACCTTCAATCCATTACAGGCTATATTTAATGGAAGCCTGACAGCATCGCAAAGTGTGGCCTTCCGGTTAAAAGCCGTTGGGGCCGAATCAGAGAGTGCCTATAGCGCCTCTTCCATATATTATCAATTCGTGCCACCCCCTCCCGATGCTACCACGGTTACTACAGAACCTTCGTGCCCGTTGGGAGCCAACGGTATAGTACATGTCAGCGGTGTAACAAGTCAGTTTAGCACCTATCGGTATATATTAAAACAGGGGAATATCGATAAACTCGGGTGTAATCCTGATACCGATGGCAGTTGCTTGTCCGCATCCGATATTTCGGGCAGCGCTTCCGGTGGAAGTTTTGATATACCGAATGTAAAACCTGGAACTTATACACTGTTCTTGTTAAACAATGCTGGCACAGAAGGATTTTGCCCGAGAAGGGTGGGTGTATATACTGTACCTGTGGTTGCCGATCTGAAAGCCAATTTCTCCACGCCCCAGAATCTGGCGTGTAACGGAATAAATGAAGGAGCCATCGCTGTAACTATTTCGGACGGAAAATATAGCTCTGTAACATACGATCTGCTGAATCAAACCACAAACACATCAGCTTCGCTGGGTAGCACTACGGCTAACGCTACGGTAACATTTGACAAACTATCGCCCGGTTCGTATCGACTTACTGTTAGTGATGGTTGTACCCCCACGGTAACAACCAACTTCGATATAACACAACCTGTCAAAGTCAGCACGGTTGAATTTCAAAAGGTAGATGCTACTTGTACTGATCCCGGTAACGGTACAGCGAAGATTACCGTATCGAAATCAGCAGCACCAGACGTTTCAGTCTCATCGGTTTATACCTATCAGATTTATAAGGATGGCACATTATATAATACACTGGATTTAACAGCTGCTACCTATACATGGACAGGTTTACCGGTAAGCGCTGATTATAAAATAATAGTAAAAGAAAAAGATGGTCTGGATTGTAACGGAGCCGTTGTAACCTTTGCAATAGGCGGGCCGGCTGCTTTAGGTATAAATACACCGTTGATAAGCGATGTGACGTGTTATAATGGCGCTAACGGCGCGATCACTGTTTCAGGTACAGGAGGAACAGGAAACTATATTTACGAACTCTCCGGAACAACTACACTTTCCAATGCGACCGGAGAATTTACCGGCCTTATTGCGGGAGATTACATCATCACAGTTCGCAACACTATTACCTGTAATGACAAATACGTTCACCCCACCATTACAATAAGTCAACCAACGCAGGTAACGGCTACCATATCGGGAAAAGATATATCCTGCTACGGATTAACGGATGGAGAAATCTATTCTGATGTAACCGGAGGCACGCCCTCGGCCAGTGGCTATCGCTATACCTGGGAAACACAAATAGGCTCGTCATGGTCGCAACTGAGTGCCACTACTCCCGGTCTTACACGCCTGGGTGAAGGGACTTACCGGTTAAAGGTAAAGGATGACAAAGAGTGCCCGGCAGTTTCAAACGAGGTTTCAATTGCAGAGCCGGGGCCAATAGGTATAGCTCATGTACAGGTTAATGATATAAAATGCCTGGGCGAAACCGGAAATATAGCAATTACAGGATCGGGCGGAACGGGTGCTTATACATTTGCCTATTCTGTTGACGATGGAGTGAATTTTAAAACATTCGATGCATCAACGCCATTGACGGCCAATGTATATCAGGTAAGAATTGCCGATGTAAACGGATGTAAGTATACCGATCCGGGTAACTATGCCATTACAGAGCCATCGGTAGCATTAAGCTTTACCGAAACACTGTCTGATTACAATGGTTATACTATATCGTGCTACGGAGGCAGTAATGGTACGGCTACCCTGGCTGCCAGCGGTGGCAATGGTGCCAGCTATTCCGGTTACACCTACGCAGCAGACAATGGCGAGTTTCAGCAAGACCCGCTGCTTACGGGTATATACGCGGGAGATCATTCTTTAAAAGTGCAGGATGGCAGAGGTTGTGTGGTCTCGAAGACAATAACCTTTACGCAGACATCCGCCAGGCTGGCTCCTGTATTGGTTGAAAAGAAAAATGTAACCTGCTACGGTGATGTTACCGGTATATTGGAATACACCGGCGATGGAGGATTACCTCCGTATCAATTTAATCTGAACAACCGTGGGTTTCAGGACCAGGGTAGATTTACCGGGCTTGCTATTGCAGAGTATACCATCGTTATAAAAGACAAGAATGGATGCGATAATTCAACAACCGATAATATCGTAGCGATCAATCCTAAAATAGAAATTGCTACCTCCATAACAGATGTGAGCTGCTTTGGTGGAAATGACGGAGCTATAGTAGCCTCGGTAACGGGTGGTGTCGCTCCCTTTCAATACCAATGGTCGGGCGCTGCATCAACGGCTGCATCTGCTACCGGGCTTACTACCGGTGACTATACCGTAACGGTAACGGATCATGCCGGTTGTAAAATGCAGGCTGCTTCCCTTGTTCAGCAACCTCTTCAGGCATTACGGGCAGATCTGGCAACTGTGCCGGTTTGTTATGGAAGAACCAACGGCTCAATTACGGCAACGATTAAAGGTGGTACTGCTCCGTATCAATATTCCATCGATAACGGAGCAACCTTCCAAACAGATCCTGTTTTTATACGAGGTGTCGGTAATTATACCATCACATCCAAAGACAGTAAAGGCTGCCTGGTAACAGCGTCAACCAGCATCGTTCAGCGCAACGATAAGCCTGAGCCTAATTTCCTGGTAGCCACAACGCGCAATGCAAGGGATACTTTGGTAATCATAGATGTGAGCGTACCCAAACCGGATTCTATATACTGGGTGTTTGATCCGCAGGCTATTGTAATCAGCAACGATCAATGGTCTCCACAATTACGATTCCTGGATGCGGGGACTTACTTTGTAAGTATGACGGGCTACTTTGCCGGATGCGATTATTCGGTAACCAAGAACATGACCGTAAGCCCATACGATCCTGATATTGAAAAAGAAAAACTGCCGGGCTATAAACCGATACAAAGTGTTTCGGTAACTCCCAATCCATCAACCGGGAATTTTGAACTTTCTGTGACTCTATCCAAAAAATATAACCTCTCTGTTCTGGTGTATGATGTGCTTGGCAACAGGCATTATGAAAATACGTGGGACGGTGTTGAAGAAGTAAAGCAATCCATTGAATTGACCGATGTATCTGCGGGAGTATATCTGCTTCGGGTTATTACAGAGTCAGACGCAGAAGATGTTAGAATACTGATCAATAAATAAATTTTTCGTTGCCACATGTTTACTATACGTTTTAGAAAAATTTATGAAATGATCAGCGTCTGCACAGCAATATTGCTGTTGACTATATCGTTCAATGCCCGCGCGCAGTTTTACCCCGTACAATCCACACCTCAGCTCATTCCACCTTACTCGGTATACCTGAGCGACTATGCTACGCCCGGCAATGAAAAGCTTCGGGTAATTCTGGTGCAACGCGACTTAACACAACCATCGTATCAGCTGCGCCTCGTGATGAGTGTAGAGCTGAACGGAAAAATTATCATGCGCACTTCGCGCACCTATAATCCGCCTCCGATCAGTTTAAATCCCGGTATACCCACCGTAATATCCGGAGCAGAGCTGGCGCCTTACCTGGACAGCCGCAATATAGATTTTGCCGGATACAGCAAGGAAGAATACGAAAGAACCAAAGCACTTCCGGAGGGAAGTTACCAGATCATCTTTACCGCGTATGACTATCGCCGGCAAGATGTGCAGGTAAGTAATGCGGGAGGTACATTTTACTATTTAGCCAAGAGTGAACCTCCGTTGATCAATTACCCGGCATGTGGCTCCAAAATACCGATGCGCGTGCCGCAGCAGCTTATCTTCTCCTGGCTTTCGCGTAACACATCATCTCCCAATTCGGCAGCCGACACCGAGTATCAGCTTGAACTTTTTGAGACACGCCCGGCCGGCAGAAATCCAAATGATATCGTGTTGAGTACACAGCCTGTATTCAAAACACTGCTGAGCACAACGCAATATGTATACAGCCCGGCAGATCCGCTGCTGCTGGAAAACATGACTTACGTATGGCGTGTGCGCGCTATCGATCGCAACGGTAAAGATGCATTTCGGAACAACGGCTATTCAGAAGTATGTACGTTTGTTTACGGAGGTGCCGATCCTGATTTTAACATCGGTGTGGTAAAGAGCCTGCAGGCCGAAGCCCAGACTGAACGAATGGCAAAAATCTGGTGGCAGTCCGGTGACTTTGATGGTTACCGTGTGAACTATCGCAAGACCGGCACAAACTACGAGTGGTTTACCAGTAACCTTACTGCCGATCAGTTCAAACAAGATGGAAGTATAAAACTATATGATCTGGAACCCGATACCGAATACGAAACACGTGTGCAGGGGAAAAGTAAAGGATACTTCGGCGGCTATACCGATGTAGTAAAGTTCAGAACACCACCACACAAAATTCCGCAGTGTGGCAATCAGCCGGCTGCAACGCAAAATGATATGGGCAAACCTTTCCTTACCGGCATTAAAGGCTCCGTTGTAAATGCGAATGATATTGATGTTACCCTGCTGGATATAGTAAATCTCGGTAATGGCTGGTATAGAGGTGTAGGCCACATGAGCATAGCGCATTTGGGCGGTGCTTCTTTTTATGTGCAGTTTGATCGCATCTATATACGTGACGACCGTAAGGTAGTTCGCGGACGCATGGATGTGGTAACGGAAGGTGTGGCCTCGCTGGTTCAGCAACAGATGGCGAATGCAACTGTTAAAGCGCAACAGCAAACTCAACAACAGAACCGCGACCAATGGGCCGGTACTGATTTCTACAACAAGATCATTTCGTATGATGTAGCCATTGATACCATCACTGCCGAAGGTATAGGCTATCTCAACATTACCGATGCCAATGGCAATGTAACCACCAACGCAGAAGTAGCACAGATACTCCTGGCATCTCCCGACAAAGCAATTATTATACAAGACAAGAATGGCGATCAGTTCGTAGTACAGAAGGATGGAGATAAAACGAAAGTTACCAAGGTTCCGGG
>NZ_DAIQRQ010000041.1:21271-45416 GCF_036786105.1 Ohtaekwangia sp. | reverse complement strand
CTTACTTCTTACTTCTTACTTCTTACTTCTTACTTCTTACTTCTTACTTCTTACTAATATATTTTATCAACTTCCGACCAAAGATGATCAACTTCATTAACAATTGACAGGTCAGTGCTGTTTGCATAATAGTGCCAGCCGGTGCGAAGTTGAGTTTTATGCTTTTTACAAACTCGCAGGCGCACCTTGAAAGAATCTTTTTCCCGGGGTTTCGCTAACGAAACCTCGGGAAAAAGTTTAATAAAGCTGAAGACCAGTTGTGACGCTGGCTGCACAACTGGTCTTCAGCCTTGTCTTTCGCGGGCCTACACTCTTGCTATGAAAGCAAGTTAAAATTGCCGCGCGAGTTGGACCAGACTACATCGAAGCGCAAAGAAGAAAAGAGAACACTAATGCCTTCCCTTTAGCGGATGCAACTCCAGCTTCACGAATGTAAAACCTTGTTTCTGCAACAGTGGCAGCGCCTGCTTCAACGCTTCGTAGCCGTTCCACTCCGGATGGTTCATGTGCATGATTACAATCGCTCCATGACGCGCTCCCCGCAACAGATTCTCTCGAATAACTGAAGCCGGTGTTCCCGCTACCGCATCACCCGATAAAAGATCATAGCTAATGATCGTTTCGTTCAGGTGTCTTGCTATCGTGGCACATGCTTCATCTGTAGTCGCTGTAGCCGAACGAAAATATAGCGGTTTGCGCGATGTCATCAATTCAATCTTGCGAGCGTTGAGTTCAATCTCATCTACCGCCTGGCTTACATTGGCCGTGCCGTGAATACCGTACATCGTTTCACCATCAATGGTACACGGACGATGCAGCAAGCCGTGATTCTCAATTTCAAACAACGGATCGGACGCCAGCTCCTTTACTTTATCCGGATGCGCATCGATCCATGTGCCGCTCAGAAAAAGCGTAGCCGGTATTTTTTCTTTGCGCAAAAAGTTGATCAGCTCTTCGTCATACCCACTGCCATGCGGACCTCCACACGCATCGAACGTAAGGGCGAGTACTTTTTTATCGGTAACTATATCTTCATCAACTCCTTTAACGAATGGGCCGAACTGTCCGGGAGAAGCATTCATGAACGTAGTTACTATATTTCCTTTCAGCTTTTGGTAGGAGCTGTCTTCTGCAAGTGTTCGTTCATTAAAAAATTGTGCATTTGCCAGCTTCAGGCAAAGCATAAAAGATAGCATCAATACAAAGCGCATACGGGAAGAGATTGGTTTCTGAAATTTGAAAGGACCTTATATATGTATAATTATAGATCAATGTGTTGGAGCATCCGGTGGGGATGATAATTTCTTTAATACCTGTTCCCGAATGGGAGCATGTTCATTATGATAATGATGGTCGCCATTTACCAGCGCTACGCTCAGCGTTTTACTATGCAGTGCTGTTGCCGGCTTTTTGGCTTCATCTTTTCCGTAGATCACGAGTGTCTCAGCCGTCATCTTTTCTATCTCAGGCATTACCGGATGCTCTTGTGAAGAAGTGTGGTCGAACCAGCTTGCAAAATGAAATTCAAAATCGGCATAATCATCGGGCGATAGCAGCACCACCATGCGAAGTTTAGACCGAAGATCTTCAGGCAAACGATTTACTACAAAAGGCATCACGTCTGCCCCGAATGAATATCCCAACAGTATACAGGAGTCGCGGTGCCAGTGCTGCATATAGTAGCGCATCAGGGCCTCTATATCCTTAGCCGATTGCTCGGGCGTTCGTGCTGTCCAGAAGTAACGCAAGGCATCAACGCCTGCTACCGGCACGCCATGTGCAGCGAAGTCGCCTCCGAGGTTATTGATAAATCCTTTCCATCCGCCATCACCGGATATAGCAATGATCACAGGTTCATTTCCATGGGCTATACCGGGTATTTCGGTCACCGGCAAATTACCCGGTCGTTTTACGGCGGCTTCTTCCTGGTCAGCATGTTTCACGATATCACTATAAGCTTGCAGAAATTGTGGCTGCCAGTCTTTCGGTTTGGCAAAGCCATGCCCTACTTTTGGCAGCCGGTATATTTTCTCGCCGGGTATTGATTTCATAAAGGCAGCGGTGTGCTCCACATCACAAATGTGATCAAGCTCTCCAATCAAAACAGCGAAAGGTGCCGTAAGGTCTTTGCGAGGCAACAGATCATAGCCTTTGCCGTTGGGCATCGTGGTATGGTGCAGTCCGCTTCCTTCGCACAATGGCTTGGAGCTGATTATATCCGGGCAAAAGCCCAGTGCTATACCGCCTTTATAGGTTTCAAGCGGAGCCTGTGCCATTAATCCGTAGATCAACGTAGCCCCTGATGAATAGCCACACAACACCGGCTTCTCATAATGACTAAATTTATATTTCTCCTGCAGATACTGGCTCAGATTTTCAAAATCAGCGGAAGGGTATACACAAGTTTCCGTAGTATTCAGCACATTCTTCCAGTAACGCAGTATATCAATACCGGCAACAACAGCGCCCTTGCCCGCCAGTGTCTTTGCCATATCCATTACACCGTAGCGCCAGCCGGCATCTCCGGAAACGAAGAGCACCAGCTCCTGAGGCCCCGAAGTTTGCACTTGCCGGTATATATACACTTTGCCAAACCGCCCGAATGTAATTGTATCGGTTTGTATACCTTCGGCATGTATTGCCATCGCTGACGAGCAGAGGAAAGCAAGCGCTAAAAAAGTTTTTACAATATGCATACCCGGAAGTATATACTTAAGATGTAAAAAGGCCAGCCGTTAAAAACGACCGGCCTTCGATGGAAACAGAATTATACTTTTGGAGGGAAGTGTTTGAATGATTTCGACACTTCTTTCTCTACAAACTTGGCTTCGTTAAAATTATTGATCTGTGCTACGGCATACGAACGCCACACGAGTTGATCAGTCCTGGCATCGAGTATATCGATGATGAGCGTACCTTCTTCGTAACGTGATACCCAGAAGTTATTCCACTGCGGTCCCCACCAGCCACCCAAGCCATAGAAGCGATAGTATGGATAGAAGAATCCCGGGTTGGATATATAGTTTTGCACTTCCTGCTTCTCGCGGGCACCAGCCAGGTAGGTAATAATCAAATCCGGGTGTGTATCCGATGGTGTAAGACCTTTCGCTTCCAGATCGCGTGTTACCGCTTCCTTCACGTTGGCATCCATAAATCGGTTATCGGTATCGGTTACTCCCAGTTTGCGTATCACTTTTCCCGACTCAAATTTGAACGTCTTATACTTCTTAAAATCTATATGCTTGTCGAAATCAACATGAACCTGGGCCATCGCGGCTGCACTCAGCAACATCAGCGCTGCAAAAAACAGTTTCGTTTTCATACCACTTTCAATTTTAAGATTTACTATTAGTTTCTATCAGTTAGATGTAAGCCCTACCATTTTGTCACCTTTGGCGGCAACCTCTATTTCCATTACCTGTTCACCATTAACAGTAGCCAGGTATTTACTGGCCTCGCGTAAGTATAGCTGTATGTTGAAATATAGTTTATCAACGGGCATCGCTCCGCCAAACGTTACTTCGTCTTCAAAGCGATACGAACCTATCTTCAATTCACCGGGCAAATCGGTTACCTGTTTTGTTTTCAGAAAGGCAAAATCAATTTGTCCGGGCAATGCTGCATTCAATTGAATGGCATTGGAACCAGCAATCATACTTTGTATAAATACCATGTCAGCAGAGTCGCGCAGCGAACGGATCGATCCGGCCGGTATTGTAAACTCAAACCGCTCCAGCGCATCGTTAAGCCTGGCTTCCAATCGCCACGATACAAACTCGTAATCTTTCTTATTGGTAAGAATACGGATGCGACATTCATTGGCACCGGTATATTGTGTTTGAGCGAGCGACTGCGTTACTACAAAAACAAACAGAACTACAACTATGTTTTTCATTCATCAAACCATTACAACTATATTAGGGATTGAAACGCGTCTCCCATTTTGTCAGCAAACTATCAACAGCATTTATGCTCTCCTTGAGTTCTTCTTCCGATATTTTATCGCCCTCCTTCATTCGTTTGGATAGCGAAGCAACATCATCGAGTATAACAACTTCTTCACGGGTAGGCGTATAATGATGAAGACTGATGTAGCGGTTGGCATGTTCTACTGCCGATTGAAAATGCGAACCTGCAATCTGTTCCGACCCATTGAAGAACTCTGTTTCCGTTACGCGAAGGCGCAGATGTGCGAGCGCTTTGGTGGCATTGGCAAACGTAGTGTTCAGTTTTTCAATAGACGACACATGGTTTACCGCTACACTATCGGCAAGCTGCTGCAGCGCTGCAATGGATAGATCAATAGCATGTTTGTTGGCATGACCGCTTGATTCGATCTTTTCCATAGCCCTTATACTCTCTCGTATATAGTCTGCGCTTTGCTTATACTCACCTTTGGCATACGATTCCACTGCCAGCCAGAATTGTTCATCGGGTTGTGTTTCGGTAAGAATAACTTCATTCTCTCCCGATGTAGCGGCAGCAGGTCTCTCAGCAGATTCTTCCTGCTTCTGCTTGCACGATGACAGGGTCGCTGTAATGATCAGCAACCATACCGGAACGAAATAATGTTTCATAACTGATACTTTTTATATGACACACTTTCTTTCAAGAGCATGCGTTACAGTGAAATTCCATAATGAAATGATTACACTATAAATAGCGCTCACAGCATTTGGATGCCACTATGCTAAAAAGTCACTGGAATGTTCGGCAGGAATGTATACTTTTGAAGAAACACTGCGGTATATAAAATGGAGAAGATACGTGTTGTTATTGCTGATGATCATAAGATAATCCGGGTCGGGTTGAATGCCATTCTGCAACTGGAAAGCGATGTAGAAGTGGTTGCCGAAGCAGAGAATGGCACAGAGGTAATGGATATACTGAAAGGCAAGATTGTAGATGTTATACTGATGGATATTGATATGGGAAACCCCAACGGTATCGATACCACATATAAGATCAAGACTGATTTTCCGGATGTAAAAGTACTGGCGTTAACACAGCACGAAGAGCGCGATTACATTGTGAAAATGCTGGAAGCCGGAGCAAGCGGCTACCTGTTAAAGAACTGCGGACGTGATGAGCTGCTGGCGGCCATCCATGCCGTTGTAAATGGCGACAGCTATTTTAGCCAGAGTGTTTCGGCAACGTTGCTAAAAGCGATTACCGATCTGAAAGGTGGTCTTAAGCCAGCTTCCAAAGCCAACACTCCGCTGAGCGACCGCGAGATCGAAGTGCTCCGGCTCATTGTTGAGGAGTACTCCAATGCAGAGATCGCAGAGAAACTTTTCATCAGTGTGCGTACGGTAGATACGCACCGCAGAAACCTGCTGGAAAAGCTGCAGGCCAAAAACACGGCCGGATTGGTGAAATATGCCATCGAAAAGGGCCTTGTGTAAGTGTATCTACGTAAAATAGCGATACGCTTTTTCACCTAGTGCCTCCGCTTTTCTGCGGATCGCCTTACCGTTTTTCAGTGATTTTAGAAAATACGTTTTTTTGCTCTACCCTCCTGGCACTTGTACTTGCACTTTTACAGCGTTGAACCAAAACAGTAAAGCGCTATGAAAACTTTCAGTCAATTAACCGATGAGCAGCTTATCACCCACATTCTTCAACACGATAAAGCTGCGCTTGGCGAGCTCTACAACCGTTACTTCAAGAAAGTATATCAGAAGTGCCTCTCTATTCTGAAAGAAGACGATATCGCATTTGACGTAGCCCAGGATTCGATTATGAAGGCGTTCGACAAGCTCGATACCTTTAAAGGCGATGCTCAATTTTCTACCTGGTTGTACATTATTATTCACCGCGATTGTCTCGCCTATCTTCGCAAGAAGAACAAGACCAACCTGGTGAGCCTCGAAGAAAATACCGGAGATGACGAAGAAGAAAGCGGTAATTTTGCTGCCGTGCAGGAGCATGATAAGACCGACCAGGAGCACATCATGTTTGCATTGATCGATCATCTGCCGCACGAAGAGAAGAACCTGCTGCTGCAAAAATACCAGCAGGGAAAATCGATCGAAGACCTTCAGGCATCCTATCACCTTACATCCAGCGCGGTGAAAATGCGCCTGAAACGTTCTAAAGATAAAGTAAATCAACTGTATTGGGTTGCACTGGCCTCGGGCCTCTCTACGGCACTGGCATTAATGTAACCGACACTTCGCGTGGTGAAATATACAGGCGCGATATAGCCAACTGCATAGTGTGAACGATTTGTGAAAAGCTGCATCCTCTATCCCTTTCTCTACCACCTGAACTTCAGCACCAGCTATATGTGGGCGCTGGAGTTTGCGCGCAAGATCAACTTGCCGCTCACGCTGGTTACAATCGTATCGGCTAAATATAGCTGGCGCGAAAAGAAGGCTTGCAGCCACGCATTAATGAACACACGCAATACCGTTGTGCGTTCGTTCAACATAGCACAGCCCGGTATATCGCCGCCTGCCAAACGTGTTTGTCTCAAAGCCGAAGGCGCCTCGCCCATAGAAGAGTTTGCGCCCCAACTTTCCCGTTTTGCCGAACATCAGGCTGACGCCATTTTGATTCTTCCTCCCAATTTGTTTTCAACGCCCGAGCGAAATCAACTGATCGATTGCTCGTACAGCACCATTGTGTTGCCGGAAGATATCGATATGGCAATCGATTCATCTCCCGAAAAATTTTACGAAATATTCAGTTCAAGCGATCATTTTAAAATGCCGGATACGGTTCTGCATGCGCTCAGCAAAGACCGGGTATTGTTCAATTACTTCACTTCCGTTTTTGGAAGAAGAGATTAACCAATTGTATAAAATACTCCGGTAAGACTGAGTATGATCAATGTGGTGATGATGAATCCTCCCCACTAAATTGATCGCGTTTGTCATCTCATCCGCTTGGTATAGCCGGTAATAACATGATAAATCTATATCAGAAATAATATAAGACAACCAGTCGTTATCAATTCGTGATGATACTGGCACTTGGCCGATTGTTGCAGTTGGTATACAAATGTTGCCACGTAGCCCGCTGGTTGGCATTCAGTAATTGAAGCATGGTTTGATTGCGTCTCTGCTGCAAGGTCCGTACAGCATCTTCGCATTTAGCGGTGTTGAAGAAGTACCGGGAGTAGGCTTTTGCCATCTGGTCATAATACTCGTAGGTGATTTCCTGCATTTTCACGGTCTGCGAAGGGTCGAGCTTTAACGTGCATTGCAGTTCGGCAGTAGAATTTTCGACAGACATTTTACGCTCTTCCCATTGCTGCATGCCATTGATGAGCGCAATGACGAGAAGTGCTAAAAAGGCCCAAAAGGCTTCTCTCAAATTGTACGTTGAATTCAATAGAAAACTTTTAGTTGCTGGCATAAGATCTTTCGTTTTGTACCACAACTAAAAGACAGGCAAAGACGACCTTGCCACTATGGGTGCTTGAAAAAATTTATTTTATAAGTGATACCGGCCTCCCACCCTACCGTGGTTTTAGTCTGGGTGAATTCATTTTCGGAAGTGCGGATTACTTCCATAAAGGTGCCATAGAAAGCAACGGGAGGCACCGGCGAACCGGTTGTTTTATATCCAGGATCTTCCGGAATTTCGCCCATTCCAGGTGGGCTGGCTATCCTGGTGTGGTTGATCACAAATACATTGGTGTTTCGCAGTGAATACCTGTTCTTCTGATAGCTGAGCGTTGGCCCTAAACGAATGTTAATGTTAGGAGTAACAGCATACTGAAACATGAATTTCACCTGGTGGTGCCGTGACGACAGCTTGATATTATTCTCAATGGTTCGGTGAAAAGCGTTCACTTCAATATTCGCTTTCTGGCGTATGGCGCCATAGGTATAGGCTAGCATAAATGAAAAGTTACGGGAAAGCAGCAGAGATGTACCCAATCCATACGAACCATAATATTTACCACTGTGCAGCCATGACGGATTGACCACTACATAGAGCGAGCGCACACCGGCCTGCAGCTCGGCTCCTATCGAATAGTCGTTCATCATAACACCTCCGGCAATATACCAGCTGCGGTGACGTGTCTTTATATTCACCTTGCGTATCTCACGCCTGGGTAATTTTTTCAAAGCGGTGGTATCAAAGTAAATATGGAAATCTTCGAGGTGCCGGATGAAGTATATATCCGTGGATGATGACACACGTGTCTCCACAACCGGCTTGCGGCTTGTACTGGCCGTGAAAGAAGCGTTATTAACTGCCAGCGGCATATAGGCCGTTACTTTATCAAGTTCGGTTTTCCGCCGGCTTACCGGTTTTGCCGTAGCGGTAATGATCGGTGTAATTGTAATTACTTTAATAATCACGTAGCGATCGCGCTTTCGAAACGTGAGGTTCATCTGGTTGCCCAGCAGGTTTAGTACTTTTTCGAGGGAAGCATCTTTTACCGAGAGTGATACCGGGCGGTCTACATCGATCTCGTTAGAGCTGTAAATAAAATGCAGCCCGGTAATAGTCGAGAGCTTGTCAACAACAATATGAAACGGAGTGTTGGTACAGGTGATAGAGATGCCGTTTACCGGCAGCGAAGCTTTCATGTATTGCGAGAATGCCGTTATACTGGTATACAACAGCATCACCGCGACTATTAGTCTACGGACAACCTTCGCCTTCCAGGGTAAACACATTCCCATTTTTCGCCACCGATAGATTTAACGTCTCCGCGATTAAATTTACAAGATTTTCCGCAGAATCATTATCAAAGGTAGCCGTCAGCCGGCAATTATTAATATTCTTATCCGAAAGTCTTATTGAATACGGATATGCTTTCTCAATATCGGCAATCACTTCCCGCATGGGCAGGTCTTTAAATACCAGCTGCCGCGTTGCATATCCCCACGAATTGGTGTTCACTGAATCCTTTACAACAATGGTATAGCTGGCAGCCTGAATAACCGCTGTAGATCCTGCTTCAAGATAGCTGCTGTCATTTGCAGTATATACCAGCACCTTTCCTTCTTTCACGCTTACCTCAAGTCCTCCTGGTTGCAGGGCTACATTAAAGGCTGTGCCAACTACTTTTATATCGGCTACGGAGGTATGAATAATGAAGGGCAGTTCTTTATCCGGTGTTACCTTAAAGAAAGCTTCACCTTTTTCAAGACTTACTTCTCTTTTGTTTATACCGAAATACTGTGGATATAGTAATGTACTGTTATGATATAGAATGGCTATTGAACTATCGGGTAAACCCACACGTTGCGAGGCATGCAAGGTAGATATATTTACCTGGGCGATCTTGTCTTCATGGATACGGATATACAGGAGAAGCCCCGCTATCATTACCACAAGCAACGATGCAGCTACGCGAAACCATACCGATTTCCATCTGCTGGCAGATCGATCCGTCCACATTTCAGCAGTCGGCTCCAGCTTGCCCTGCAGTTTATCCCATGCCCTGCGCGCATCTATATGGCGAGGAGCTTTGGCAGGATAGGCGTTGTTCCACGCAGCTTCTACCTTTTCATAGTAAGAACGGTTTTCGGCCAATGCCAGCCAGTCGTGAAGTGCTATTGCCTCTTCGGGGTCGGCCTCTCCTGCCAAATACCTGACGATTAGTTCGTCTTTAATCTCAATATCTTGTTCACGTTTCACTCCGGCACAGGTTTATGTTAAAAAATACTATCTTTTAGTTTCAATCTCAAAATTCGCAAAGCCTTACTGATCTGATTCTCGATGGTGTTTACCGATATATTCAGCCTCTGTGCTATTTCTGCATACCGCAGTTCTTCGTAGCGGCTCATCACAAAAATGTTCCGGCATTGCTCAGGCAACTCATTTATAGCCGCACGAATACTTTGAGATAATTCATCCGGAAATACTTCGGGTGCCTGCGATGTATGCATGCCTTGCTGCATACCATACTCCTGATATTTCAGCCGGATTACTTTATGCTCCCGCGCATTCAAGCACTGGTGGTATACTGCACGA
The DNA here is from genome assembly GCF_036786105.1 of Ohtaekwangia sp. NCBI lineage: Bacteria > Pseudomonadati > Bacteroidota > Cytophagia > Cytophagales > Fulvivirgaceae > Ohtaekwangia > Ohtaekwangia sp. The sequence goes on along the minus strand of NZ_DAIQRQ010000041.1, from coordinate 35,474 downwards.
AACAAATAAGCCCGTATGGTATGCTGTATAGTAAGCTCAGCGCGCTTCTCCCATATCTTGAGAAACATAGCCTGCACAATGTCTTCCGCCTCATCCATATCTTTCACAATCGTGGCCGCATAGCGGCAAAGATCTCCGTAACAGGTATGGAACACCTGTTCAAAAACATCTCTGTTGCCATTTTTTATAGCACCTATGATTTCACGATCAGCCGACTGCACCGTATGTCCGTTGTAGATAGAAATCAAATCTATTTATTTTCCGCATCCTGTATTACTTCAAAGACAGGTAAATGAGTCGCTACCACCATCGATATTAACAAAAAATTGCGACAGCATACTTCAAAAACAGGCTTCTGCCATCCGGAATTGCAAAGTTTATGGATGATATCGCTAAAATGGTCGCGGATGCTACAGCGGTGGTCGCATATCCAGACTCCCCACATTTGCGTATACTTGGATCAAAAAAGTGGAGCCGCTAAACCACACATAAAAAACGGGGCGAAACCGAAAAGCCTCACGAAGTAGGAAAACCTAACAAAAAACGAATGAATCAGAAACCATCCAATGCATTTATCGGCGCTTCCTGGGTAGCGTTGTGTGCAGGTGTACTTGCCTTTAACATCGGACTTTGGAACGCAGACATGCTGCTGAATGAAAAAGGATATTACTTTACCGTGCTCATGTACGGATTGTTCTCCGCTATATCCCTACAGAAAAGCGTTCGCGACCAACTGGAAGGTATACCAGTAACCAATATTTACTACGGGTTGAGCTGGTTCTCTACCATTCTGGCCGTTGTGCTGCTGGTAGTAGGGCTGTGGAATGCAACGCTCACGCTGAGCGAAAAAGGATTCTATGGCATGTCGTTCGTACTCAGTCTTTTTGCAGCCATTGCCGTACAGAAGAACACACGCGATAGCCGACAACAACCTGAAGTAAAAGAATAATTTTTATGATGCAGCGTCCGATCGGGCGCTGCTTTTTTAATCCGTTGTTTCCAGACGCCATCATTCCGCTTTCTGTTCCATAGCCACCACCACGCAAGCCTTTCACTGCTGCACTTGCACAACTGGTCTCCGATTTTATTATCTTATCGCAATGAAAAAGGCACCCCTGCTCCTGATATTCATCGCTGTAGCGGCATGTTCACCCTGTTACCGCAAAACAAAAATCAAAGTCGTGTCATCACGCATCGGCAAAATGGTTGATCATCACCTCGATCTCCGAAGGAAGAATTACTTCGATTACTACCAACGCATTGTAGGACTCACCAAGATTGAGCACTTTAAAGGCTCTTATCGCCAGGAAGGCGACACATTATACTTTACTTTTTGTGAATATCGAATTCCGCAGGACCTGACGGGAAAGGCATATATAGATTCGGCTGCCAACGAAATTGTTGTTTTGCAAAAAGATCCGATTTACAACCAGCGGTTAACGATCCGCAAAAACCGAAGTAAAAAACAATAGCGCTTTCAAAAACAAAAAGTGCTGCCATTTTCACAGCAACACTTTTTATTCAGAGTCTTTTTCCTAAAGGGTATATCCGTATGGATCGATTACAGGCTCAATGTCTTGGCAACACCGTTAGAGTCTGTCACTTCAAAGGTTACAGCACCTTTATAATTTTCAAGGTTATAAACACGGGCAAAGTCACCCTCGGCTTCTTCTTTCTGGTTGTATAACAACGTGCCGATTGAATCGTATATTTTTACCGTAAGCACTTCGTGACCTTTATTGGCAACCGTAAGTATATATTTGTTGGGCTCACCGGCAACGTGCATTACGTTAGCCAGTTTCTCTACTTTACCAAAGCGGTAATTTACGCGCTCTACCTGAAGACCATTCTCACCCAAAAGTTCGATCGTATATTCGCCTTCTTTCAGATTAGAGAAATTATAGGGTCTGATAAAGCCATCTACATTTTTGATCGTTTCACCATATACCACTTTATTGGTAGCATCCAGTATGGAGATCTTAACATCAGTCGGGCGAGTTCCTTTATAGAACAGCTTAACGGTAGAACCATTTTTCATAACAGCCATACCCGTAGATGCACTCGGGTTCTCAATGATTCCGGCAAACATAGTACTACTGAAGATCATCATGGCAGCGGCGATGGACAGAAATTTTTTCATATTGATATTAATTAAAGTTCGTTGTTTTTATATGAACCTAAGACGAACGGGTTAATCGTTTTGTTTCAACGCAAACGTTAATTTTCCTTAACACAGAAGCAGTTTTCAAAAATTACCGCATTGTTTTATTCTGTGAGACGAAGGCGCGTCAAACGAAAGTATTCTGATTTGGATTCATATATCCTGAAAAAACAACCCGGTACGTTTTTCACAGAAAAATGTTCCGTAACAAAAAATTAATAATGAAAGGTATATATATACTATATTTTCATAGCGGACTTAACCGTTGCGATGCCGCCAGTGGACGAATACGTACACTTTTGTTCCAAAAGTGTACAACGCATTGCCGCCAAATGAAAAAATCAGTCTCGTGAAGTGAGGTGATCTGGCCGCAGATCGGGAACCAGCAGCCGTTGCGTTGCCTGAAAATATAAGAGACTGTGCGATACGATCAATCCTAAAGCAGCACCAACGCTTACATCCAATGCTGAGTGTGCTCCCAGCGCAACGCGCGAAAAAGCCACCAGCACAGCCCACATAAGCGGTAGACTATAGAATCTACGCATCGTTTTGCCTCCCACATGATACATACTGAAAGCAAGTATACCGGCTAATAAAAATGCATTGAAAGAATGGCCCGAGGGAAATGAAGAACCTGCTTCATATATCCAATGATCTAATACGCGCTTATCTATATCAGCAAAAGAAACTGTGTCTGAATAGATAAGTTGATGAAAGAAAGTTCTTCGCTCAGATTCGGGCAGTGCATATAATGAATCCAGCCGCGCTGTAGATCGTGTCTGTTCCAATATATACATGTGACTTGGTCTCGCCCGCTTTAAGGCAGGTTTGAATACGTATTCGTTAAGGCCTGCAAAAACAAACAACACTGCTATGGCTACCAGAAAGGTTCTGAACAGCACCTTTACTTTTTCATGAAGAGAAGGCATTCGCAAGGTGTATAGTAAACTTCCTGTCAGAACAAGCACAATACTCCCCACCCTTCCTGCCGATTCCGTTGTCCAGTAAAGTAACGTACACCACAAGCTATCCTTCGTGCAGGCGGAAAACGCTGGCGACAGGATCCAGACCAGGCATAAAAGAATCAAATACAAGGGCAGCGATACCTTAAAAAGGGGTTTTAAACTGTATTTCACATCGGTAATATACTAAGTCTGGTTCTATTCGCAGTGCTCATGCTTACCCCAAATTGCGACATATCACTCGTTGCGAAGAAAGTATAGAATCTCCTTTATAGTGTGTTTTCATACATACCTGTTTCAAAAGATAGTTTTCTCTATCGCTTTGTCTTATATTGATGAAATATGCAAAAATTAAAATTCAACAAAGATTGCTCTGGCTTCTATGCAACCATAAAAGAAAGAGTTGATCATTACTTTACCTCAAATCAAATCTCCAAACAGGCTGACCACCGCATGGTTTTCAAAACGGTTTTCTTTTTGGGGGGCACTTTTACCTTATACATGCTCATTCTCTTCGGGCATTTCTCGTTGCCGGTAATGCTATTGTTGTCCATTCTGCTTGGAATGTTTGCTGCGTTTGTTGGGTTTAATGTTTGCCACGATGCACTGCATGGCTCTTATTCATCTCGTGCGTGGGTAAATGATGCATTGGGCTTCGTATTTCACCTACTCGGTGCCAGCGCCTATAACTGGAAAATATCGCACAACAACGTGCACCACATGTATACCAACGTACATGAGCATGACGATGACCTGGTGGTAGCTCCCGGCCTTATACGGGTATGTCCACAGGATAAAATTACCAGCATTCAACGCTATCAGCATTATTACGCTTTTTTGCTTTATGGCTTTGCCAGCCTGGCGTGGATCTTCAGTAAAGATTATATAAAATTCTTTCAACAGAATATTGGCAAAAGCTGCGATACTACCTCACATCCCCGTATAGAGGTTTTCAACTTATTCTTTTATAAAGCACTTTATTATTTTCTGGTAATCGCCCTGCCATTAATGTTGCTGGATATATCTGTATGGCAGTTTGTGATTGGTTTTGTTTGCATGCAACTGGCCAAAGGGCTGGTATTAGGGCTCGTCTTTCAACTTGCACACATTGTTGAAGGGCTTGAATTTCCGGAGCCTGACCATCGTGGGAATATAGATGATATCTGGCTGTCACATCAGCTGCGCACGACTGCCAACTTCGGACGCAAATGCGCTGTTACTACTTTTCTCTGCGGTGGATTAAATATGCAGATCGAGCATCACATCTTCCCCAAAATCTGCCATATACATTACCCGGCTATTTCCGATATCGTGAAGCAAACGGCATTGGAGTTTGGACTACCCTATCATGAAAACACATCGTTTGTAACGGCTTTAGGATCACACTTTCGTATGCTCAAGAAACTTGGCAGGCAGCCTGCATTAGCAGTTGCCTGATGAGCCGGTCATATTCTGAGCGCTAATATAGTTTCTCTTTCTACCATTGATTATACTGCCAATAGCTTTGACTCCTCTAACGGGGAGTCATTTTTATTTACAGACAAATCGTTTACTTCCCTGGAAAGGAGGCAAAAGAATAAAGCATGAATGAAAAACAGGAGAATCCTTTTAAATACACAGTCCCCGGATTGCACATTTATGTCACCCGGGGATCGTATCTAAAGCTATAAGGAAAATGACTGAAAGAACGGGAGTGCCTTACTACTCTCGCACAACCTTTACCTGACGTACACCACTTCTGGAAATAACTCGTATAAGGTATATCCCTGCAGGATGTTTACTGAAATCGTATTTACCGAGTTGGTAGCTTCCGTAGTCTACCAGTTTCATAATGCCTACCTGCTTGCCTACGTTATCGATAACTGCAAGCTCATCATTTGCACTTTCGCCTGCTGGTATCTCCAACGAAAATACAGACTGCACCGGGTTTGGATAGCTGTTGATTTTATCCGAAAACAGTTCTTCATCCGTAATCACCACGTTGTTTGTTGAATTCAATATACAGCCGCTTGTTACGACTTCAAGCCTGTAAGTACCTTGCGATTTTACGTGGAATATAGCAGACGTATCAGCCTGCAACACATCATTCAAGTACCAGCGATTTCCTGTAGTATAATTGGATTGAAGAACCTTTGCTGTAGCAGTGATCACCACATCACTGTAATTTTTTACCGTAGCGGTTGCCGGTACACGCGCACCTTCACATCCCAGGTAGTCTACAATTGAAGTGTAATACGTTGTTGACTGCGTTAATACAGGTGTTGTAAACTCTGCACCTGTAAAGACAGGAGCAGTCGCATCTGCTGCCGTATACCAATTGTAGTTTCCGCCTTTTGGAGCAGCAGAAGCCGTTAATGTTACTGTACCCGTGGTACATACCAATGATGATGTAACAGCAGGGCTGGTGGATACCGTAGATTTTATCACCAAAGCAGTTTGAGTGAGCGCTGCCGTTGAGCATCCGCTTTGAGCTTGTATCACCACCGTATTTTCTCCTTCCATCAACGATGCTGACGGAATCGGCAATGATATGTACGAATCCCCACCTTCAACAACGCTTCCTATTGTAACGTTATTTATGGTAGCATAGTAATCTACACCGGCTTGTGTATTATATACTTTCACAGTACCTGATGCATCGCCACAGACTTTAACATCGGTGTCAACGGCCAGATCAAGTGCTACTGTTTTTTGGCTTAATGTTATTACAAAACGATCTGCTGCTTTTGATGCTGCAGCGCTGTTTACTGAGAATGTGTAAGAAGGATTTTGCGATACGTTTGCAGTTTTACTTAAATACTTATCCGTTAAAATGAGATCGTAAGCATTCAAAAGCCCGGCACTTTCAAATGACAAGGTATAGCTGCCGGCAGTAAAATCTTTCAGATTAATTTTTATCTGGTCACCGCACTGTATCTGGCTAATGGCGTTGATGGCCATCGTTGTATTATCTGACGACAGCGTAGACAAATCGAACAATGTGTTATCCATCTTCGGTCCGTCAAATTCATCCAGTGTAGCCTTTGCTGCCGGATTTATCTTTACGTATGCCTTATCTTCAATTGTGCCGTTTGTTACTTTAATAACAAGCTTATCATTCAGGGGACTTGCTTTTCTATAGAAAGTAATGGAAGATCCCGCCAATGCCTTAACATCTTCAGAGAATTGCAGTACCGGTGATGCTGCTGTTGCGCGTACCCAAAATGCCTGACCGGTCGCGATAAAGTCGTCACCGCTGGCATCGCTGTTATCCATGTAGTGATATACCAGGCTTCCTGATGAGTTGTCTGAAATAGCTATTACAGAGCTGATGTTAGTTAAGCTCCATGCTGAAGACTCCCAATCAAGTGCTGAAGGATAAGGATTACCAACCAGGTTATAACCATACATGGAAGCATCTTTACCATTTTTATTGTAAGTAATGCTTGGTGTGCTTGATGAATTTAGCGTTAAGTCGCCCTGGTTTATGGGGCCTGTAACATCGATTACTGTAGCACTGGAACAATCGCGGATAAATGCTGCATAACCTCTCGCCGGCACCAGGGAAGCCGAAGAATTAGTTGTAGGATACGCTACATACGCTTTCGTTGCTTCATTATAATAATACATGGAAGCCGACTTTGTCAGCGGATATCCGCATACTGTATTTGTTCCTGTGGAAGGCTCGGTTGTAGAAGTGCCTGTAAAGCTGCCTGTAATAGAAAAATCGTCCTGCCAGCTGGCTACTGTTGCATTTGTAACCGGAGAAGAGATATAGCGATACTGGCGGCTTCCCAGACCGTTCATGTAGCGTTGCACTGTAACTTTACCCTGAAATATAGCACCGGCTGGAATGGCTGCAATGGCAGCATCTGCTACAGGATTACTTGCCGTTGACAACAGCGTTAACGTACCAGAATCACTGGTTCCGTCTGCATCAAAAATATCAGTCGGATTATTAAGTGTCAGTGTGCCTGTCAGATTTACGGTTCCTTCTACATTAACGCCTACTGCATTATTAATACTGATATTTCCGGCATTTATAGTACCATTGATTGCCTGGGCACCAGCTCCATCAAACGCTAATGTACCCGTACCTGCATTAAAACCTGTACTTGAAAGATTCCCGGCAATTGAAAAATCAGCAGAGCCTGTGCCTGATGCTGCGGTAAGTACAGATGCACTGGAATGCGTAAAATTACCACCTATAGTTATGCTATTGCCAATAGCATCTTGTGTGATGTTTACCTTCGATGTGCCACTTATTATAAAGTCACCATCTACAGTTAAAGGCAACGGCTCAGTACTAAGTTTACTCAAATAGAGAGTACCTGACCCTGTTGAAGCAATTGTTAATGTCCCATGAACTGCTTTCAGTTGCGCTGCGAGATTAAAATCCTGGGCTAACAGCGGGGTATTCCATGTAAAATTGCCAAACGATGAACTAAGATTTCCCGGAAGAGTAGTATTAGTAGTATAACCTGAAATCAGACAGGTTGAAGTTGTACCCCATGTGGCAGAGGGAATATTTCCAGCGCTTGTTGTAAACAGGTGCTGATATACCGAACCATTTGAAAATACGAGCTTGGCTGCACCGGGCGATGTAAATGTATTGGAATTTTTTACGGTACCGTTTACCGTTACTACTGTATTGGAAACATTGCTTATAGTAAAACTGCCGGTATTTGTAAACGTACCATTTATAGTCAGTGCATCATTTGTGGCACTAATAGAAAAGCTGTTGGAGTTAGTAAGTGTACCGCCTACAGTCAGGTTAACGAACATTGTATTCATATTAACCGTACCAGCATTGGTAAACGCGCCATCTACTACCAATCTAGTCAAATTGCCTGAGGTTCCTGCCGTAAAAAGCATTGTACCATTGTTTGTAATGGAACCTGTTGAAGACACCGTAAAGTCGGCAGTAGATCCAGTTGAAGGATTGGCAATTGTAAGCTGGGCACCTGAATTAATTACCAGATTACCTGCCAGCGTTAATGCCGGCGTTCCGGTAACGTTTTTTCCACTCACAATAGTAATAGTGACTCCCGCAGCTCCTGTCGGGGAAGATGTTGCAGCCACCCAACCAGATCCATTATATATCTGCCAGGTTGATGCTGTGGTCCATGCTCCAGCTGCGTTAGACCTATAATCCCCAGATGTTTGAGAGAAAACAAACGATGAGAGACCAAAAAAGAGGAGAAATAAAGAAGTCCTTTTCATAAAATCTGGCAAATATAGAAAATTATGCCAGTTTATATGAACTGCCTAAATAAGGTAAATGGGCACGTACCACGCAATTTACTTTTTCATACTGGGAGTGCTTTTTTTCATTTAAGGAAAAGCGACAAAAGCCTCAGAACCTCACGTTTAAATAAACCGAATACCCCGTTTCTGGTTATTGTCCGATATATACTTTTGTGATGTACATCGACTGGCCTATTCGCAGGCGAAGCATATATATTCCCGTACTTGTATTACCCGCATTTACTTCATACGTCTGATTAAGCACGTCCGGTAGCGTTTGCGTTGTCAGCGGGCGTCCCATAATATCCACCAGTTCATATTGTACCGGCTGGCGCTCCTCCAGGTTAAAGGTGATATAGAAATCGCTGGGCGTTAGGGGGCTGTTATCATACACCACAAATGGATTTTTAACAGCATTCGGGTTGGGGTCGTCTGAAACAAAGAATTCAATATTGTCCAGGTAAATATTGTTGCCGTTATCGTTGGTAAATACAAACGCCAGTCGCACCCCGTCAGAACCTGCAAAGGCATCAAGGTTGATATACTTTCGCTGCCAATCGCTTGCGGAGGCAGGCACGGAGGTTACTGTATTCTGATCAATCGATAACAAGGTGCCCGTCTCATTGAACAAAATTTTATCATAGGTAACACCACAATCTGCGGAAGCCAGCACCTGTAAATTGTCCTGGCGGTTCTTGTTGCCTTCATCATCTTTATAGCGGTATGAAAGATCGAAGAACACACTGGCAGTAGTGGCCGAAGAGAAATCCAGCACAGGACTTACCAGCCAGGCTTTATCTCCTTCTGCGGTATTGGCAGCTGCATTGAAGTATACCGACTGGTTATAGTTCGTTGACGTAGTCGCCCATGCCATACCTTCGGTCGGGTTTACAATCGTCCATTGACTATCAAATGAATTACTGTCAAAATTCTCACGCAGCGGAATAATATCGGAAGCTGTATTGACAATGATAGTCTTGGTATGTGTATTGTCAGCCATATTGATATCGGTATACCCATTCGGAGAGGTAAGTGTATATGATAAAGTATTTTGGCCTTTTGCCAAGGTTATGGCCGATGCTGGCACTTCAATAGACGCACCGGGTGTGAGGCCAGTTATGTTGCTTAATGATGTTGTTTGTGCTGTGCCGTTGTTCACGGAATATACTACTTTCAGGCTGGTGACATTTACGGCGCTGTTATTGGTGATCTGCAATACCGGGGTAGCATTGATCGTGCAGCGCACGGGCGCTGGCGATATGATATCGGTGAGCGCTACATCTTCCGTAACTGTGCGCACTACGTTGATGTTATCGAGGTATAGATTGTTGCCACCGCCACTGGTACCTACAAATGCAAGCTGCACGTGCGACTGCCCGATGTAATTTTTTAAATCTATAACTTCGGTGCGCCACTGCGAAGCATTGGCTGGAGTAAAGGCACTACCGCTGATAAGCACGGTGGCCAGTGTGCTGCCTGTTTTTGAGTATATTTCCGCGCCATTGCCCGGATTATTGCTGCAATCTGTAATAATATATACCTGCAGCTGATCGGCATAATTCTGATACAGTGCATAGGCAACATCAAACGTGAGGTATGGAGCCACAGCATCTGACAGATCGAATGCGGGTGTAATAAGTATATCCTGCGATGATTCTGAATTTTGAGTATTGAAAAAATCCAGGTATGCTGCAGTATTGGATGCATCTGTATTTGGCGCCTGCTTTACTGCCCAGGTAATCCCTGCATCGCCATTGACGACATTCCACGTGGAAGGCATCGCTGCGAACGTTTCTGTAAACGGTATATCGATGGTATAAGGAACCTGCGCTGAAATGGTCTGCGTATCATCTTCGGAGTTGTCGTCTGTAATACCGTTCATCGTAATGATCTTGAAAGTGAAGACTGTCGCCCCGGATGATAAGGCAACCGATGAAAACGATACGGCTGTTGATTGCGCCGAGGCTAATGCCGTACTAAAAGTAAAATCTTTCGTTTCTGCCAGAGTGCCGTTAATGCTGAGCTGTATTCGTGCCGTGTTTATGCTATTCGATCCGGTGTTTTTGATGGTAAGTTGTGGAGTAATGATACCGGCACATTGATTTGCCTGTGGACTTACAATAGCGGATGCGGTGAGATTATTGGTATATAAGATGGGTTCATATAATCCTTTCGATTGTGGTAGTGTTACTCTGCGTGGGCTATTCTCCATTACCGTAATCATACGTGATACCTGCCCTTGTGTGAAGATGTTCATGCAGGCATCATCGGTATAATCCATATAGTTTTGAAACATGCTGTGTACCGAACAGGATGTCTGCGGGTTTGAAGGGCAGCCACTGGTGCTTCCGCCCTGATCGGGTGTATCGGATACATAATCGCCATCGCCACCACAGGCATCGTTATCATCGCCCCAGATGTGACGCAGGCCGAGAAAGTGGCCGATCTCATGCGTAGCCGTCCTTCCTTTGTCAAACTCAGAATCAAGGTTGAACGAACCGTCATCAGAACTACCGAACACTGCATAATCAATTACAACACCGTCGGTAAGACGATTGTCTTCTGCATCTTCAAGTCCTGCGAGATCCGATACCGGAAACTGCGCATAGCCCAGCAGTGTTGAAGAGAGATTCGTTACCCATATATTGAGATAATCTTCTGCAGGCCAGTAGCTCGTGGCCTTGAGTGTGGCATCGTCTGATGTTGACCATGATGTCTTCGATCCTTTTACACGCACAATACCATTGGTAGGCAAACCATCCGGAGTCTGTTTGGCCAGCACAAATTGTACATTGAAACTGCCGGCTACCGATGCAAATTCTGAAGGTGTATGGGAAGCATCGGCATTTAACCGGTTATAGTCGTTGTTCAATACTTTGATCTGCGAAATGATCTGCGCATCCGGTATATTCGTTCCTGATCCTATAGCTTCTCCGCGGTGTATAACGTGTACTACTACCGGTATCAGGTATGTTTTATTATCTTCCGTGCGACCGGAAGCAAGCCGTGCAGCCTGGTGCCGTTGCAACCACGCTTCGAATTGCTGGTTGGTTTCCCGAATTGAATTTTTATCCCGAAGGTTCTGCATTACTTCGGTTATACCACAACGATCCTGGGTCCATCCTGTGAGGTATATTGATACGAGCAGACACACTGCCAGCAGCCGCCGCCCCGGAACACTCCCTATAGACATGGCAAATTACATTTGATAAAGAAATGCGGGGGTAGAGAGTAACGATGTGAGCTCATCGCCTTGCAGTTTCTTCGTTCCTGCATACTGATGATCCCATAACTTCTTCCATCTTTTTTTCTGATTGGGATAAAATGTATCCCAGATTTTCTGATTCCGCTGCTGTAAATATTCAGCGGCTCTTACCTGTACGGCGGCACGATCTTTCGGAGCTTCACGAATAACCTGCTTCAGGTTTTCATAGTACTCCTGGTTGATTCTGGTGATAGATTTACATTGAGCCTCTTTCAGCTTCAACTGATCCTTCCAGAACAACGGGTCATACATAACAACATCTTTCAAGTCCGGAGCTTGCTGAGCATGTGCTACGGTGCTCATCGCAAAAAACAACAACAATCCCAATACACATCTCAAAGCTCTCATACTCATTCTTGTTCCTTTATGTCCTTGTACCACCAAAATAAAATAATCTTTTTCTGAAATACCTCGTGCCTGATCTAATCCGTAGCTTACACGGCTATTCGTGTAGACCAAAAAGAAAATATCGTTACTGTCTATTGCAACAAGTACACCCGCTCATTATTTTCCTGATGCCGTCCCCAGCGATTATATACCCTCAATTACGACTATTTCACGAAATGCGGCAGCCAATGGTGCTTGTACGCTGACATGAACCGGTAGGCGGCAGGGTATTTTATGCGCTAAAAACATTATTGCAACCGTCTGCATCAAGGGGTAATACATTTGGGAAGCGTATAATGTAGGAGCGATTATCGTTGCAAACCGGATCGTTTAACGGTTTTTCTGCTTCCTGCAAATCAAGGGGCTAAATTCGGTAACAACGGGCATACGAAGCAAGTCCTGCATCAACAAAAACAATATCGTATACCGTGGCCAGCCATTGATAGTCACTATCCGGGGAAGATGTGACATATATTATAGCCCAATACATCCTTCCTACAACCACTCGTTAGTATGGAATGTCAGTGGTGGTTTGCTGATTAAAACCGTTTTCAAATCATATTTATACTGTCGTGCAAGAACAATTTAATACCTGTTGTTAGTGTTAATCCCCGTCATCTGCAAACGTAGTGTCAGCTATACCATCGGAAACAACCTGAATATACTGGCAGCAGAGAATATATACTTCAGCACGAGTATAACAGCTCCGGTAGCCGCAGTACACAAAGTCCATCCACTGCTAAACTGTAATATGGGTTACGGGCAGCTCGCCGATCTCCCCCTATACGTCCGCACTTTTATCCATTTCATCTACTTTTAAAAAGCGAGTGACAGGTGGTTGCTACTATTGCTTGACGAAAAGAATGTATATGAAGACCATCTATGCCTTCCTCCTGCTATATGTGTTGTCGCTGAGTGTTTATGCGCAGGAGCCTTCCGGTCGCCAGAAGTGGACTGACCTTTTGCAGGTGGCCAGCACGCAATACTTTCCATACGTTGGCAAAATCGATCTCGCGCAAAACAATCCGAATCCTTTCTCGCGCTCGGAGTTTACAACGATACGCTACCAGGCTACGGATATTGCCGATGCATTGATCATTATATACGATAACATTTCGAAAGAGAAAGTATTGGTGATTGATGACCTTTCAATGGATATAGGATCGGTTACGATTGATGGCAACCAGCTTCCGAAAGGAACCTATATATACGCTTTGTATGTAAACGGCCGCATTGCCGAAAAGAAGAAAATGATTATCACCGATTAAGATTTTCTGCGTGCGCCTGCAGAAAGTCTCTCTGTATTTGTATTCCTGCAGGCCGCGCAGATTTTTCAGGTACCCAATCACTCATCATCTCCGCACAGGAAAATTCAGTTTTCTGTTTTTTATTACATTTCCCTATAAGATCATGCTGAATCAAGACGGATGTAGCAGAACGATTTTATATTTACGCGCCTTTGGAAAGAAAACTCCGGCATTTGTTTTGAACACAGAAGTTAACCCGTAAATTTTATATCAGCGCACACCCAGGCAACGTTCTGGTTGCACGCATTAACCCACGATCATCTACACGTATGAAAAAACAATTTATTATCCTGTTAAGCCTGATGCTGTTGTGCAAAATCGGAACAGCACAACTCTCCCTCGACAAACTGAAGAAAGCGGTAAAAGGAGAATCATCGCTCAGCACCGAAGAAGTAGCCGAAGGTTTGAAAGAAGCCCTCACCAATGGCGCATCCAAGGGATCGGATCTTGTATCGCAAGTGGACGGATACTTTAAAAATGCAGAGATCAAAATTCCTTTCCCTCCGGAAGTAAAACAAGTGGAAACCAAGTTGCGCCAGATGGGCATGGGCGCTGAAGTAGACAAGTTTGTATTGGCACTGAACCGAGGCGCTGAAGATGCTGCCAAAGAAGCCAAACCTATATTTGTATCAGCCATCAAGCAAATGTCAATACAGGATGCATGGTCTATTCTGAAAGGTGAAAAAGACGCTGCCACCCAATACCTGAAACGCACTACTACCACACAACTTACGGATAAGTTTAAACCAGTGATCCAGAAGTCGCTCGAAAAAGTAAATGCTACCAAATATTACAGCGACCTGGTAAATACATACAACAAAATACCGCTGGTACAAAAAGTAAATCCAGACCTGAATCAATACGCCACCGACAAAGCTATAGCTGGTCTTTTTGT
>NZ_DAIQRQ010000041.1:0-21171 GCF_036786105.1 Ohtaekwangia sp. | reverse complement strand
CAACTATTTACCCGACACATAATATAAAAAACACCACTACTTTAAACTTTAAACCTTGCGCTTTAAACTTAAGAGTTATTGCGCCAAACTATATCTTACCTGCAATCCTGCATTGGTAGTGGCTCTTCTATACGAGTTGGAAACGAGCGGTTCGTTGATGGTGCGTGTAAAATATAGCTGCAGGTTGAGTTTTTGATTTACAACGTAACTAACCGTTGGACGTATCTGCACACTAATGGCTCCGGCAGTGAGTGTGTTGGTTTCATTGATCTTGCGCTGAATGGTGCGCGTATCGCTTACCGTGGTGTTCACGCGGAAGGTTACATCGTTCTTTAACACAACCGTTCGTCCCTGCGATTTGATGGGTAACTTCATGTTGTTCCTGGTATACCCGAATTCAAACGAAACATCTTTGGTAGATACTTCGGTGATCTGCGCATTGGATATCGTGAGTGTCAGGTCGCGCCTGGTTTTATATTGCAGACTTGCCGTTAATTTATTCCTGGTGCGGGCGGTGATGCCGATCAACGGAGCAAACTGCTCCGACAACAGCACCTGGCTGATCACATAAATCGGCACAGAAGTACCATTTACCGTTTTGCCATAGTATAGTGTGTTATAGTCCTCAATGGAACGATCGATGCGCAGTTCATCTACATTGGTATAGTCAAGTGAGTTGGAGTAGTTTGATACCGTATAGGTTGCCTGATAAGCATGCTGAAGGGTGAATGACTGAAATACATCTTTGAGCGGTTTGAGATTGCCAAGCCCTGAATATTCCACGCGCCAGTTGGGTTTTGGCATTTTAGGAAAGGGTGTTAATGAAAGCGTATTGACATTGCTGCCAGTATAGGCGGCTATAAATGCAGGGATTAATACATCCTGCGATGCGGTATCATATTCTGTGCCGCTGATCATGCGAAAACGACTTCGCATAACAACCAGGTTATCTTCAAACTTTTGAAATACCTCCGAATTAATATCACCGTTCGATTTATTGAACGCAGTTTTTATACTCACCGTAGATATGGCATAGCTTCCGCTTCGGTTGGGGTTGAGCGATGCAAAACCGGTTCCGTCCGTAGATAGATCAGGGGCATAGCGGTATATTTCTTCGTATGAAGAGCTGTTATCTTTCCGCATGTCGAGCGTGACTTTCAAGGTAGGTGTTGGCTCCAGGTTGGCACGTACGGTTATAGACTCCGTTCGCGACTGGGTGAACATGGTTGTCAGACTTTTATTGGTGGTGATAAGTCCATTGCGTGCTGCATCAAAGCGCATGTTCGGGTCCTGGCTTCCCAATACAAATTCCCAGCCGGGAGCATTCCAGTCTTTATCCATACCAAAATATTTTGGTGCACCTGTAAAGCCCGGCAACACCGTGCTCTCCGTAAGACTATACGTTGCATTAATCGAGCGCAGCGACATTACCAACCTGAAAAGACCTTTCAGCAATCCGTTCATGGATGCTGGTGTCTTTACTGTATCCATTCGCGCCTGCACCCTGTTATTTAACGGCGATCGCGTTACCGGCCTGGCGGGCGTGTTCAATGCTTTTAAGAACTTGATCTTGTTATACAGCTTTACCATATCAATTTTTCCTGCCATATTCTGGTTGCGATTATTTTGAATGGTATTTTTAAAATCAAGCGAGTCGGGCAAGTCTTGTTCACCAGGCTTCACCAATGAATCCGGTTTATTATAGGTGCCGGCCTTCCATGCATAGTCGGCACGGAAACGATAATCGGCACCCAGCCAATCGGTGATCGGGAGTTTATCCAATGGCAGTGTATAATTTATCGTTACACTTTGCGTGAAGTTCTTCATGCGTCCGAATCTTTTCAGGTTATGGATCACACTGTCTTTCCTGGCTTTTGTATTGATGTCTCCCTCGGGCTCATCTATTGCCGCATTGGCCAACGCGGCATACTCAAAGGAAAGGTTCTTCGAAAAATTCCACCGCACATTATACTGGCGATTGAATGTAAAATGCTTTACATACGAAGGATCGGAGTCCACAAACTCGCTACTGATACCGGAGTTCCGATATATAGTACGGGTAAATGAACGATTCAGATCGAAGCGCACGCCTATATTTGCCGGCATCAAACTGAAATTGAAATCCCTGATCAACTTTAACCATGGTGACGACAACGACTTTATATCTTTAAATGGTTCTATACCGGTTGCCTTCGGAGCAAAATTATAGGCCACCGATCCTTTATATAGTTTCTGAAGATTCTCTGCCGTAGTAAAATTCTTTTGCACGGCATCGCTATACGAGTAACTAAACGCCAGGTTCTCTACGTCCCAAAGGTGCGAGCGTGCATCGGGATTTACCTTGACTTTGCGCACGTTGGTAAAATTCAAACTTCGCTGCACCGTTCGGTCTTGTATAATGCGCAAGTACTCACGCTTCGCGTCTTCGGTCGTAAATGCATCGAGCGCGGCCTTTAGCTTTACATCCGGGTTGGCAGGATCATAGTTGGGAGTGGCTACACTACTCTGGTAACTGGCGAACACGGGAATCTTTATACCTGTATTGCCAGGTAATAATTTATCTAGGTTGGCAGAAGCCGAGAGATCGTATGACGTTGTTTCATCGCGTGTGCGCTCTGATATTTTGGAGCTGATGCTACCAAAGCCATACGTTGTATGCTTTAACGCTCCGTTGATGGTGGCAAAGTCGGCCAGCTTGATATTTGCAGAGGATGTAACTGCCCAACCAGGGGTACGATCAAAATCAGTTACGCGCAATTCGTTCGCCCATATACAGGCAGAGTATGATCGCTTATCGCTGGAGCGTGCGTTTCGAACGCCAATCATAACCGCGAGCACACTGCTCAGATCAGGGCGCCCCATAATGCGAAGTAAATGTCGTCCTACCTCCTTCGGCCCGGCCAGCGGATACCGCTGTGTGAGCGGATAACCTTCTCGATCACGTTGTATCTTCAAGGTATATAACTCAGTCAATGCCAAATCGATCTCGTTATCTTCCGGCCATACACCACGCTCGGTCTCGTTGTTAGGGTCTGATATCTTGAGTGGTATCTCTATCTCATAATAATTATCTGTAAAGTCCGTACCCATGCGCAGGAAAGCATAAAGCTGATCATCGTCGGCTTCGCTGTTAGCATGGAAAAACATTTTTACGCGACCGTAGTTGAACAGATCGACCGACATATTTTTATAAATAGCGCGTGCTGTTCCATCTTGCAAATCCTCTACACATACCTGTACCGATTGCTCATTAAGCAAACGCGACACAGCCGAGCTATAGTCTCGGTCGCGCACCACGCCGGGTGGTATAATATAGCCGGATTTATCCGCCGCTACATCCTTCATGGCATTTTCTTCGAGGTTTACTACCGATACGGTAACGTTGTTAAGATTGGGCTCTGTCGTGGTCGAGAAACCGGGATCGTTCAAATCATCGGCTCCATACGTGCGCCAGTAACTTCCCACCATTCTGAAATTGGCAAGACGAAGTACAACGGGCTCCTTAAATTCGGTGAGCAGCATCCGTATATACCTGATGGATTTGAAGTCTTCTATATTTCCAAACTTCGATTCGTAATCACGAATGGGTATACGAAACAAATACCAGGTAACCGATTCGTGCAGTGTGTTGGTATTGGTGGTGGTGATCTTGTCTACAACATAGCCGTTGTTTACTTCGAGCTGGCCTGGCTTGAGATCGAGGTTGTATTGATAGTACTCTTCGGTTTCGTTCAGCGTGTTATCGGCATTGATATCTTCATTATCAGGTGTCAGGTAACTGGAGTACGATACGCCGTTTGAATTGGTTGATATAGGTGAGTTGCCATCCATACCATTATAACCTTTATATCGCTGCAGTATCTTCGCATTCAGGTTATCATATTTACTATCCAGGAAGTAGGTAAAGTCATCTGCCGATGGATCGTTCTCTACTTTTGTACGTGCATTGGCATCTAATGCATTTAGGTAATTACTGAAATATGCAGCCTCTTTATCATCCGGTAAACCATCCATCCCCACGTCCTGGTTCTGACGCGAAGTGGAAGATGTATTATCAAAACTATTGGTAAGATATTGCTGCGAGGTAACATAGCCCCAGTTGTTAGCAGTGGCAGTCTCTCCTGCCAGGTTACCATCTGCAGGTAAACCATTCTCGAATGCATGGCGCGAATCACGCATCACATCTTCCGATATATTACCGATCTGGAAGATCATTTTGCCACCCGTTGTATTCGATTTGTTAAATATACCATCGAGCACTTTGCCGGTTCCGCTGGGAAGGTTAATGAACGGATCAAGCATCCAGAACTCGATATATTCTATGTTTGCTTTATCAAAATCAGTTTCTGTTTTTACTGCACTGGTTATACCACCCCATGTATTTTGCGGATCGGTAAGAAGTCCGTCACTACCCAATGCAGGATTGTAATTATAAGGCCCGCGCTCATTCGGATAATATGCAATATCCATTATCTGTTCGAAGAAAACGCCTTGTGTTAACTGCTTATTGGGGAAAATTTCCTGTGGCCCCACACCGCGCACATAATGGTTGTGCAGGTCTTCATCCGAAATATTACCTGGCTTTAGCGAACCTCCTTCCCGCTGCAATTGGTTGTCGATAGTATACCACGCTATCTTTCCACGTTTGTACCCTGCACGCACATCATCGGATACACCGGCACTCGGATCAAAACGATTATCATCACTCCTGGGAACCGAAGAAAGTTTCCATGATGCCGGGCTCAGCAGCGAATACGGTGTTGCGGTATTTTCAAAATCATCAATATAGGCTATACTTTCACCATCTACTACATTCGATGTGCCGGGTATGAGCTGTGCAAACTCACCGGTAAGATTTATGGTGGATGGCTCTTTCGTTTGTATCAGCGGCAATGCATCTACCAGTTTGGTGAGCATGCGGCTCTTCTTGTTTATATTGAAATCAAGACCATACTGTAAATTCCGCGCAGGCTCTGTACCAACGGTATTGCGGCTTACGGAGGGGCGTTCGTTATAGTATAGCAGTGTGGAGCCGAAGTTTACGTCATCGTTCAGCTTGTAATCCATGCGTGTGCCCAGCAGGCTTTTGTTCTGGAACGAAAACGCATCCAACTGTTCATATTGCACCTGTATATCTTTTCCTGAATTCATGATCGATTCGTTCAGGATCGTTACTTTTCCAAACGTATAGTCAACTACATAGTCTGTACCTTCCGTTAGCTGTATACCGCCGGCATATACTTTTACCGAACCTTGCGAGACGCCAAAACCAGGTATCAGAATTTCGTTGGTAGAACTGGCGGTATACTGACCTTTCAGGTAAAATTTATTTTTGGAAGCGAATAACGAAGCATCTGATCGTGTAGTGCTATACAATGTATCGTACGAGTATTTGGCAATGAGCGCGGCCTTGGTGGGCTCGTCTTCAAACGCATCGCGCAACGCTTCACTAAACGGTTTGAGATACGGGAAGATAATCAGCTCCGAAGCCGAATTGATTGTAACGCCTTCTATAAAATCAAAATTACCATCACGTTGCCGGTCATTCAGTGTATTGAGTTTATCGAGTCCGAATATTTCGATCAGCTGGCGCGTGCGTACGGTGGTGCCGGCCTGCAACTGTGGATTATCAATACCGGTAGCATCATCGCGGTATATAATGCGTAGCTGAAAACCACTCTGCGCCAGTTGTGTTGCCCCAAGGCTATAGATGTTTTTCATCATCAAATCCCAGGTAGGAATAGTATTACCGTTATCATCGCGAATAGCGATCTTGCGTGGACGCAGCAGTTTCAAGAAGATCACTTCATCGTCTTTGAGATTTGAATAATCTTCCGTCAGCTCTCCAACTTTATATGATTTTCCATTATAGGTATATTCGTATGCTACGGCCAGCACTTCATCATTCTGAAGCTTGGTACTCAACGTTACATAACCAAGCTGTGTATGGAAGGTATATTCAGTAGAAGCCAGCCTGCGTGCACCGGTTACCTTCTCGAAGTCTGTACCGGTATTGTTACTGCCTGCAAAATAACTTTCCAGTGTATTACTG
The DNA here is from genome assembly GCF_036786105.1 of Ohtaekwangia sp. Classification (NCBI taxonomy): domain Bacteria; kingdom Pseudomonadati; phylum Bacteroidota; class Cytophagia; order Cytophagales; family Fulvivirgaceae; genus Ohtaekwangia; species Ohtaekwangia sp. Next base: position 15,119 of record NZ_DAIQRQ010000041.1, on the reverse strand, counting down.
ATATCGTCCACACTGCGGCTTTGTGATGTTACAAAACTGAACAATGTATTAGCACCATTGGATGCAGGCATACTTGATCCGTTGGAAACAACAGCACTGTTATAAATCGTTTTGCCTTCGGCCAGGTCCATCAGCCCCACAACGTTGCGCAGGGTTTGTGTGTCGCTCTTACGATTCAGCACATATACTTCCACACGGGTAACATTTATACCGGATGTGATCTGCGGAGTGTTGGCAATCCACTTCTCATAATTGTCGCGAAAGAAATGACTGAGAAAGAAGTGGCGGCTTTCATCGTAGTTCGAGGCGATCAATTCAAAAGGACGGTTTTGTCCGTTGCTGCCACCATCCACATTCACGGATGAAGCTTTACCACGCTGTGTAGAAGCGATCACCGTAGTTTTCAATCGCCCGAATTGCAATTGTGCTTTTACACCAAAGAGATTCTGCGCGCCTTGTATCAGCGTATTATTCAGTGGAAGACTCACGTTTCCCAACTCCAGCTTCTGCAATATATCTTCCTTGAAGCCGGTATATTCTACCTTCATGTTGTTCTGAAAATCGAAAGAGTTGTTGTTATCGAAGTTAGCCGATACAGACATCTTCTCCCCGATTTTGCCTACCACACTCATATTGATCTGTTGATCAAAATCAAAACCACCATTGCGTTGCTGCCGAATGGGTATTGACGGATTGTTGATGCGCTGAAAAGATGCACCGAAATCGAGCGTAACATAACCGCGCGGTATGAGTTCTACATAACTTCCGCCAAAGATGCGATCGAATATAGGGCTGATAAAGATTTTGGGATTTAAACTGCTACCACTGATGGGACTGTCGCCATCGGTGGCTTTTGTTTTACTCCTCCAGTAATTTTTTAATATCTGCCGATCCTGGTATTGCTTATATTCTTCGAGCGTCATCATCGAAGGCGGGCGGTAATCGAAGGAGCCCACTTTCTCGGAGATAATATTATTGCCAGAGGTATCGTATTCTATAGTTACCTTCTTTTGCTGCGGATCTCTCAGCGACATAGGTGTTTCGCTTTCCGGGTTGGCGAATGGATCGCCATAGCGATCCACCGGGCGGTATGTAGAATGTGTATCCGGTTTATAAGGATGAAGGGTAGAATCCTGCCCGGTTTGCTGTGCCCACAACGGACTGGCCAGACAAAAAAGAAATACCCATACCGCTCCATACGCTGCATGAGTAAGGTTTACAGATAAAAGGTTTAGATGTATCAATATGTATAATCCCGTTGTTTACCACGTGGAAAACATGGCAAGAAGGGAACGTGAGAACACGAGGGATTATGTATAGTATAGGGATTATGTAGACGATACAAGATAATTCAGCGATGAAAAATATATCCTGATGTTATGGTAATGCAAAAGAATCTCCCACAGAACTCACAGATAAACACAGATTAAATGCATTTATTGTTCAATAAAATCTCGTGAGTTCTGCAGGAAAATATTTTTTTTAAATTCCAGTTGTTACCTGAACATGCTGATTATGCCCTTTAGTCTTTTCAAAAAATTTCTGTTTTGATACTCCTTTTGCAACGCTACCATACACGCAGCACACAAACAGTCACTGTAGTTGTCGCGCAGGTACTGGCGTTCATCTTCGCGAAGCGATACTGTGCTACACTGGCATAGTGTGATGGAGCCTACTTTACATTCGAAACCGGTTTGGCATCGGGGGCATTTTTTTTGTTCGTGTTTCATGGAATGGTTACACGTTAATCGTAGAAAATACAGTGACACAGAGGGGCACAAAGGAGGCAGAGTTACACAAAGTTTTTTTTGGTTAACGTTATCCATTAATCGAGTAGCAGCTCATAAATAACTGCTCACGATTAACGGATAACGGACAACGATTAACGGCTAACAGCCACCGGTGTGCGCAGCTCTCGCGCCGCTTGCACCATTGCTATAAGTGCTTTCCTTGTTTCTTCCCAATGGCGAGTCTTTAATCCACAGTCAGGGTTTACCCACAATTGCTCTGCCGGAATTACAGCACGTGCCTTGTTCATGAGGTATACCATTTCATCTTTGGACGGAACACGTGGCGAGTGTATATCATATACTCCCGGGCCAATGTCGTTGGGATAATTGAAGTCAGCAAACGCATCGAGCAACTCCATCTGTGAACGTGAGCATTCAATGGTAATCACATCGGCATCCATATCCGCTATACTTTCTATAATGTCGTTGAACTCCGAATAACACATGTGCGTATGGATCTGCGTTTCGTCTTTTACACCGCTTGCCGCTATACGAAATGCTTTCACGGCCCACGCCAGGTATTCATTCCAGTCGGCTTTGCGAAGAGGTAATCCTTCGCGTATGGCTGGTTCATCGATTTGAATAATTTTTATACCGGCTTTTTCCAGGTCAACCACTTCATCGCGTATAGCCAGGGCAATCTGGTTCGTGGTAACAGAGCGTGGCTGATCATCGCGCACGAACGACCATTGCAAGATGGTAACGGGTCCGGTGAGCATACCTTTCATGTGCTTCCGCGTAAGCGACTGCGCAAATGCCGACCACGCTACTGTCATAGCGTTTGGTCTTGATACATCGCCAAAAATGATCGGGGGCTTCACACAACGCGAGCCATAGCTCTGCACCCAGCCATTCTTTGAAAACACATAGCCCTGGAGTTGTTCGCCGAAATACTCTACCATATCGTTGCGCTCAAACTCCCCGTGCACCAGCACATCAATGCCAATCTCTTCCTGCCAGCGAATTGCTTTTTCGGTTTCCGCCTTTATGTGCTGCTCGTATGCCTGTGGTGTAAGCTCACCTTTCTTTAGTTTAGCGCGCCATTCACGTACTTCGATTGTCTGCGGAAATGATCCGATGGTTGTTGTGGGGAACAGCGGCAACCGAAGTGCATCCTGCTGTTTCTTTTTACGAACAGTAAATGTACTTTGTCGTTTTGCATCGGCATCCGTGAGCGCTGCCACACGTTGCTTTACGGTGGGGTTATGGATGCGTGATGATGTTCTTCGGCTTTCGATCGCTTTGATATTCTCTTCCAGTTGTAGTTGTGCCGATGCTTTTGTTTCCGGAAGCGAAAGCTTCTTCAACGTTACTACTTCCTTCAGTTTCTGTTTGGCAAATGCCATCCACTGCTTGATCTCCGGCAGGAGTATAGTATCAGTTGTTTCCAGATCAAGGTCGCAGGGTGTATGCAGCAGCGAACATGACGGTGCTATCATTACTCGTGCTTCGCCCAGTGCAGTTTTAGCTTTCTCAACAAACGTAAGCGACTTGCTAAAATCATTCTTCCAGATATTGCGACCATCCACAACACCTAACGACAGCATCATTCTTTCCGGTATAGCACCGATGACCGGTGTAAGTTGCCCGGCATCGCGCACAAGGTCTATGTGCAGTGCGTTTACCGGCAGCGACTTCACAATAGCCAGGTTATCGCGAAGACCTTCAAAGTATGTAGCCAGCAATATTTTTACCGATGGAATTTCCTTTCGTATCTCGTTGTAAACTTGTGCAAACGCTTTCTTTTCTTTTTCGCTAAGATCAAGCGCCAGGAAGGGCTCATCGAATTGTATCCACTGAACATCCAGTTTATCGAGTCGTTTTACGATATCGATATATACCGGCAGCAGGTTTTTAATAAGATCGATCCGGTCGAAACCTTCTTCTTTTTCTTTGCCTAACAGTAAATACGATACGGGGCCGATCAACACGGGCTTTGTAATAATACCCAGTTGCTTGGCTTCGTAGAACTCATCGATCACTTTCGTGGAGAATAATTTGAACGACTGGTTCTTATGAAATTCAGGAACGATGTAATGATAGTTGGTATCAAACCACTTTGTCATTTCCATTGCTGTAATATCCAAGCCATCTTTCTGATAGCCACGCGCCATGGCAAAACAGAGATCGAGCTCTACATTACTTTTATTAAGGATAACATCGTGATAGCGCTCGGGTATAGCACCTGCCATAAGCGACATATCAAGCACCTGATCGTAAAATGAGAAATCGTTGGAAGGTATCAGATCTATACCCGCCTGCTTCTGCAAGAGCCAGTTCTCTTGTCGCAGGTTCTTGCCTACCTGCAACAGGTTTTTGAAAGTTGTTTTGCCTGACCAGTATTGTTCACAGGCTTTTTTTAGTTCGCGGTGGCTGCCAATGCGTGGGTAGCCCAGGTTGTGTGCAATCATGTTGATTTGCGTTTAAGTGAATAATATATACCTGGCTCTTTGTCGGAACCGGTACGACTACACGCAAAACCGCATGGATAAAGTAATGACACACCTTTCTGGCGCGAGGAGAAAGAAGATATCAGACTTGACCTGCCTATTTACGTGTAGGCATAGTCAGCAAAGCGAAGGCAAGTCTCCTGGCTTGTAACGGTATTTGCCGTCCTTCTCATCTATGTAAATAGACAATGGACATCGAGGGCAAACCCTTTACCTGAATATTATTTCAGGGTTACTTACAGTAGCACGTCTGCTCGTGATTCTCACACGATTCCTTTTTAATTTTCCGGAACTCCCGGAAAAACCAAACACTTGTTGACGATGGAAACAAAGAACGTATGACAAACATACGCATTATGCCATCGAATACAAAGCAACCTATATGATCACCTTTTTCAGGAAGGTATCTATATGTGCAGCAATCTCGGTATGGTATTCTTCCAAAGCGAAATGGCCTGTATTAAGCAAATGCACTTCTGCGTTCGGCAAGTCCTTTTTATAGGCTAGCGCACCGCTGCCGGTAAACAAGGCATCATTCTTTCCCCAGGTGATGAGTGCAGGCGGTTGATGATCACGCAAATATTTTTGCCACACAGGATATAGTTTGATGTTATTCTGATAATCGTATAGCAGGTCGAGTTGGATCTCCTTATTTCCCGGGCGTTCTAAAAAGTACTGATCGTAGTGGTAGGCATCCGGACTAATCTTTTCAGGATTCTCAGTGCCATCGAGGTATTGAAGTTTGGTGCCATCAAGACTCAGTATCCAGCGCATGGCTTTTTCTGTTTCTTCATTCCGGTTCGCCCAAAAACGTTTGCCATCTTCGAGCGCAGGACCAAGACCATCTTCATACGCATTGGCATTTTGAATAATGAGCGATTGAATCAGCTCCGGTCTGCGCACCGCGATGCGATAGCCAACCGGTGATCCATAGTCTTGTATATACAGGTTGATTTTTTTCAGTTGCAATGCATCGATAAATTTCTCGATTGTATAAGAAAGATTATCGAATGTATAGGTGTACGCTTCGCGCGCGGGCATGTCGCTGTTGCCGAAGCCCGGATAATCAGGCGCGATGAGATGATAACGATCAGCGAGGTCGTTGATCAGATCGCGATACATGTGAGAGGACGAAGGAAAACCGTGCAGTAATAATATGAGCGGCCTGGATGTTTCGCCAGCTTCGCGATAGAATATCTTCACACCATCGATGGTGATGGTTTTATAGATAACAGTTGCCATACAGTAAAAAGGGGTTGGGTATAAAGAGAGCCTGGCAAGGCTTTACGCCGCCAGGCTTGTGCTATAGATCAGTACGCGGCTGTGAAACGTTTCTTGATGAATTTTTTATTCTCGATCTCATCCAGCAATACTACACTGAGGTCTTCTACGGAAAGACGGCTTTCACCTTCTGCATTGAATACAGGTTGATCGGTGCCGAGACGGTATTTACCGGTGCGACCATCTTTTATACCGTGGTGCATGAGGATGGCAGGACTGAAGAAGGTCCAGTCGAGTGTATCTTCTTTACGAATAACGTTGAGATATTCGCGTGCTGCCAGTGCTCCTGATTTCCATTCTGCGGGAAACTGTGGCGTATCTACCAACTGCACGCCGGGTGCAACTTCCAGGCTACCCGCACCACCGATCACGATCAGTCGCTTTACTCCTGACTTCTTCACACCTTCCTGTATAGCTTTAGAGCCTTTCAGAAAATCGTCATGAAGATTTGGATTTTCCCAGCCAGCATTGTAAGCACTTAATACTACATCATGGCCACTTACCAGGTTGGCAACTTCATCAGCATTCATTGCATCTCCTTTTTTTACAGAAAGGTTAGCGTGCGTTACCTTGATATTCTCAGGATTACGAACGATGGCAGTCACTTGATGGCCACGATCCAATGCTTCTTTTAACAGGTGTGAGCCAACAAATCCAGAGGCTCCGATCAATGCAATTTTCATAATGATTAAAATTTAATGGTTATATATTGTAATGTTTTTTATTACAGTTAAAGTCAAAAAAAATTTCAGGAGAAGCGATTGCTAAAATCAGCCAGTGTTGTTTTATCCAGCTTCTTTATCAAGGCCTCTTCTGCTTCTTCATACAGATTGTCGAGGTGTTTATTGATCTGTTTGCCGATTGCACATTTCGGATTTGGTTCGTTCTTCGTGTGCCCCAGCACAGGTGCCTGTCGCACAGCTTTATATATATCCGAAAGGCGTATCTGCTTCGAGGGTTTTCCCAGCGAAAAGCCACCGGCTTTACCTTCTTTGCTTTCTACCAGACCATGTTTCTTCAGGTTGCTCAGCTCTTTGCGCACCAGCACCGGGTTAATATTAATACTACCAGCCAGGAACTCAGACGACACCAGTTCGTCCGGAAACCTGTCCAGCAAGGTCAGGATGTGGAGCGAAATGGAAAATCGTCCGTTGTTCATACTGTAATTATTTTTATTACAGTACAAAGATGAATAAAAATTGGTTCAAAGTTCGAAAAAGTTTAAGGTTCAAGGTTCAAGGTTCAAGGTTCAAGGTATTTAACATTGAACTTTGAACCCTGAACCTTGAACTTCAAACCTTGAACTTTAAACCTTGAATCCAATCACCTCTCCATACATCACCTGAAACCGCATCGCTTCTTTCAGCGAAACATTATTGATCAACGCGTGCAATGACTTTATAACACCACCATGCGTTACGATGGCAGCAGTTTTGTGTTTTTGATCGCGAATGAATTTCAGAAAATCTTCTACCCGCGCGGCAAGCTGTGCATACGATTCTCCGTTGGGTACACATACCTCTACATAGTTATTCATCCAGTGCATGAGCGAATCCTGCTCGATGTCGTTCCAGGCTTTTAATTCCCAGTTTCCAAAGTTTAACTCTTTCAGACGGCTATCGCTCAGGAGATTTACTTGCTTTGACTCGGCCAGTGTTTTAGCCAATTGCATACAACGAAGTAACGGGCTTGTATAGATCACATCCACTGTTGCCGGGAGCTTCAACAACACACGCTCGGCTTCTTCGGTAAAGGTATGCAGCACGGGTATATCAGATTGGCCGTAGCAAATTCCTTTGGCAACATCTGGCGTGGTGTGGCGAATCACATATAGTTCCATAAGGCAAGCAGGCTCAGGTAGATTACGACTTCATTTACCTGCTGTGTGGCACCCAGGCAATCGCCTGTATATCCACCTATCCATTTCTTAAAGTAGCGGTGCAGATAAATCGTCATCAACATCACCGGAAGGATGATGAGCAGTACTATAGCATGGAAGTATACCAATACCGCAAGGGGAATAAAAGCCCATATACAGGCTATCACCAGATTTTTTGGTTTTAATTGCTGTGCTACCGGTTTCGCTTTGCTGTCTGCATCTTCGCGCACATATATGGATGTGAACATCACCAGCACGGCAGACAAGCGACTAAGGGAATGCGATACAATCAAAAATATTCCATACAAATAAACGGGTGCTATAGCGAGTTGCCGGAGCGAAAAAAACTTGAGGGCGAGCATAAATATGAGCCCCGCAACACCATACGTACCTACACGACTATCTTTCATAATCGCGAGAATCTTTTCTTTGGTCCATCCTCCGCCAAATCCATCGCATACATCGGCCCAGCCATCTTCATGAAAGGCACCTGTGGCTAATATACCCGCCACCATCGACAACAGTATGGCTACCTCTACCGGAAATATATAGCGACACAGGAAGAAAACGATCCATGAGAGAATTGCCACAATCCAACCCACCAATGGAAAATATCGAGTAGCTTCGTTAAGGTTAGCGGCATTATGATCTACCCACTGCGGACATGGAATGCGGGTGTAGAACATAAGCGCAGTAAAAAATATCTGGAACTCGCGTTTCAAAGTACGGAGGTTGGATCGGTTTTACGCTGTGTACTTCCGGAATCAGATCGTTCACTCACGCTGGCTGATTCGAAGCTTGCCATTTCGTTGAGAAATGCCACCGCCGATTGCAGCAACGGATAGGCTACAGCTGCCCCCGTGCCTTCGCCCAGGCGCATATGCAGATCGAGCAGCGGCTCTACATCCATAGCCTGCAGCATCATGGCATGGCCGCGCTCGTGCGACTGGTGGCAAAATATACAGTAATCTTTCACCGCGGGGTCAATGGCCTGTGCTACCATATAGGCTGCTGTGGCAATGAAGCCATCCACGAGAATAATCATTCCATGTTCCGCGGCTTGTAACATACCGCCCACGATCTGTGCTATTTCAAAGCCACCAAAGGTAGCCAGCATTGTAAGGGCTGTATCGTGTTTATTATGCTGCTTCAGCGCTTGGGTAAGCACTTCTATTTTATGTTGAAAGGCTTTATCATCGAGGCCGGTGCCGCGGCCTACACATTGCGATACAGGTATATCGCAAAAGAGGCTCATCAGCGCGCTGGCAGCTGTGGTGTTGGCAATACCCATTTCACCAAAGCCGATCACGTTGCAGCCCTTGCTATATATACTGCTCACGATCTCTGCAGCCGAATTTATACACCGGGCCGTTTGCTCACTCGTCATAGCCGGGCCTTTCAGAAAGTTGGCCGTGCCCATCGCTACCTTGTTGTAGATAAGTCCCTGCAGGTTATCTGGAAAAATATACTTTACACCGGCATCTACTACATGAAGTGTAATGTTATGCTGGCGACAGAATACATTAATGGCAGCACCGCCTTGTATAAAGTTCATCACCATCTGCCACGTTACTTCCTGTGGATAGGCGCTTACACCTTCTTCGGCTATACCATGATCGGCCGCAAACACAAGTATATGTGGATTTGACAGCGCTGGTTTCTGTGTATGCTGAATGAGGCCGATCTGCAATGCCAGCGTCTCCAGTTTCCCCAGGGCACCGAGTGGCTTCGTTTTTTGGTCGATCTTTTTTTGAAGCTGTGCCTGCAATGCAGTGGACACGGGTTTTATCCTGAACTTCTTCATCGTGTCAGCGTGTTACTGGTTTTATTTTTACCGGTATACCGGATACCATGAAAATTACTTCGTCAGCGATAGCGGCTACGTATTGATTTGCCCATCCTTGCAGGTCTACAAATTTTCGGCCTGCTTCTGTTTCTGCATGTACTCCCATACCAATCTCGTTTGTTACAATAATAAATGTATTCTGTTGTGTGGCCAGCTTATCAATTTCCTGTTTAAATTCAGTAAGTGCAGCATTAATATCTTGTTTATGATCGATAAAGAAATTAGTAAGCCAAAGCGTGATGCAATCTACTACCACCACGCGATCGCTAAGGGCAAGTGCACTTACGTACTTCTCTGCCTCATGGCTGGTCCACTCGGGACCACGCTCCTGCTGATGACGTTTGATACGATCCTGAAAGTCGCCATCCCACTGCCGGGCAGTCGCTACATATACCGGTAAATCTGTAGTTTGTTTGGCACGTTCCTGGGCATAGCGGCTCTTACCGCTGCGGGCACCTCCGGTTACAAGTATTATCATGCAAGCTTCATTTCAATAAACCAATATTGATTGTGGCAGCGCGTTGCTCCAAAGGCAACCTCAATTTTCTTTTTGAACATCGGTGTATATACCACCAGTGTATGGTATTCACCATTCTCTCCACACGCATCTATACCGATCGCCTCCAATTCATCTACGAGGTCATGCGTTATCTTCTTTCCAAGAAATCGTTCGCCCATGGTTTCATTACACGATACAATATAGGTTTCAATGCCTGCATCAAGCATGGCATATACTAATTCTTTACGATTGCGAAGCCAAAGAGGAAGTATAGCTTCTATCCCGACTGCGCTGCAAACCTTTTCTTCCCAATCGCGATGGGGTTGCAGGTCTATATCGCCAAATACACCGGCTTCAATTCCATAGTCGGCTTTGAGTGAATGCAGCGTCTCTATAAATATCTTTTCGTATCCGTCCCAGCTTGCCGGCCGGGTAACCATGGGCAAACCCAGCATAGCACCTTGTTGCAGCAGTATATCTTTGGGTATAGCGTGGCTGCGACTTACCATATCGTTTTCATTCATCATATTGAGCAGCACAGAAGGCTGCATGCCGCTGGCTATGGCCTGCATAAGGGCAAAGCAACTATCTTTACCTCCGCTCCAGCTGCTAACAAACTTTTTCAATGTATATGGATGTTTTGAAGTGATGCTACTTTATTCTCCAATCGCAAAGGTAATGTAAATACCTGCGGATGAAACAGCGCTGCCAGCACTTCTATACCATCTACCAGTGTAGAGGCAGAAGGTTGTGTGAAGAGATCAAAGTCTACTATAAATACGCGATTGTTCTTTACCGCCTGCAATGTGTTCCATTCCGGTTTAGCGGTAAGCAAATGCAGTTCTTCCTGCGAGCGTTTTACATCAAAGCCGCAGGAGGCAATGATCAATACGTCCGGATCGTATTTTACAACTTTGCTCCACGGCGTTACAATGCTATCGCCGTTGGGGTTCGACAGCATGTCTATACCTCCGGCATACGCAACCTGATGTGGAATCCAGTGGCCGCAGTTATAGATCGGCTCGATCCATTCCATCAGCATAACACGCCTCGGCAAAGCCTTTGCTCTGCGGAGTTCATCGATAATAAAGTCGATGCGTTGCTGTAGCGAAGCGAGGTATAGATAAGCATGCTCTTCGTGACCCAAGGCAGTGGCAATGGTCACCGCAGTTGTAAACACATCTTGCAAACTCGCTGGCGTCAAGGCTACCAGGTTGGGCTGTCGCGGAAGTTTAGCAACCGCAGCTGATGTGCACGCGGTATCGATCTGGCATACCTCGCACACATCCTGCGTGAAGATTACATCGGGTTGAATGCTTTGCAGCAAATCATCATCTACATAGTACAAGCTTTTACCCTGTGCTTTGCTGGCACTAAAGATCCGGTCTATCTCCTGGCTGCTGTAGTGCTTACCTTCCAATACACAGCGCACCACTTTCGGTTTCTCGTTCAACGCTTCGTGCGGGCACTCGAACGTTACGCCATGCAACAGGTGCTGCAGATTCATGTCGTATATCATTCTCGTAGCAGCCGGAAGGAAGGAACAGGCGGTCATGGGCTTTTTTGTTTAGATTTTACGGTGTTGGTGATAATGTTTTGATTGCCGGTTGAGAGCTGCTGGTTGCTGGCTTCCAGCTGCTGGAGGTGTGAGTTTGAGTGAAGGTGTGGAGTTGTGCAGTCAGGGTTTTTCTTTACTGCATAATGGAAAGCTCGAGAGGCAAGCTTCCATCGGGATCATTACTGAACACTTAGTGCCGGGAATCTTCGTTGCATCAGTTCGAAGCTGCCGAAGAAGATTGTGCTGAATACTATATTTCCGATCAGCAGGTTTCGCATGGATGGTAGCGCCATGGTATAGCAATCGATCAGTCCGCTAAAGTCCTTGGTATAGGGTATATCTTCTGAGGTGCCAGTGCAGCCGGAGAGCCAAACACTGAAGTCGGTAATGAGCCAGTGTGACACGGCCGCAGCTACACAAGCAATGGCTATATTTCGTACCGATACTGTTTTCATCTGTTGCCCGATAAATACCATGAACGCAAAACTTCCATATACCCACGCTGCACCCTGATAAAAGAGAACCCAATACCCGAAGAAAAGAAAGCGATTCAGAATAATGTCGGTAAGCCAAAGCGTGAGCAATGGCAATAGATACGCTTTCCACTTATCGCTATAATAGAAACCGCCGAACAACGCCATGGCTCCCAGTGGCGTAAAGCTCGACAGTGACGAGTGCGTGCTGGCAGTGGCCAGCCGGAATATACCGGCTGCCAGTATAAAGGCAGCCAGTATAACAGGTCGTGGATTTATTTTATTCATAATGCTATGTCTTTATTTCTTAAAGACCAAACGTTACACCGGCATTCATATTAAAGCCCATGGTGCTGTAGCCGTATATCTCGTAGTAATTTTTATCCAGCACATTATGCAGGTCAGCAAAAACTTTGAGTTTGCCCTGGAGTAATTTATATTCGGCATATATATCTACCAATTGATAGGCCTTAAGCGAAACCGCTTCTGTAGCAAACGTAGTAGAGTTAAAGAACATATCGCCGCGTTTACCGAATGTCTTCAGGTTGGCGCTTACATAGAAATTATTTGTAAAGGCATATCCCACATTAATACCAATAGAGTGCTTGGGCCTGCGAATGAGGTTGTTGAAAGTAGTATCGCGTTCCGCTGAATTTTTCGTAGTCACCTCTCCTTTCACAAAGGCATAGAAAGCTTTTACTCGCAATTTCTCTGTTACGTTGAAAGTCGATTCCAATTCAAAACCAAGATCGTTCTGCTTATTGAAGTTGATATAGCCCGGATATTGATAAATGATCACGTTGTTGATCTTGCGCGAGAACACCGTACCACGTATATCAATACGATTGTCGAGCGTTGCAAACTGGATACCCCCTTCAAGGTTCTTGCTCTTTTCCGGTTTCAACTTTGGATTGCCATACGATGGATTATAGAGTTGATCAAGGTAAGGTGCCTTGAAGCCGGTGGAGTAATTTGCAAAAAGCTTCACCTGGTTATTGATAACATACGAAGGATTGAAGCTATACACGAATATATCGCCAAACACGGAGTGATGCACCAGGCGGCCACCGATCTCGGTAGAGAAACCATGTACATCTTTTACAAAGAATGACAGAAACGGATTTACAATGTGCAGCGTAGAATCTTTCAGATCGCTGCTGGTCATTTTATGATGCTGATAGTTTACACCTCCCAACACTTGAAAGTGTTCGGCCAGATCATAGTTCGCATATACTTCAGCGTTGTCAAAATAGCCACTAAAGCCGCTGGCCACCGATGAATCGGGTTTAAAATAATCGCGGGTAATATAGGTGCGTTTCACATTATCGCGTGCATACTGCACGTGCACCGTGCCTTTTGAAAACGCATAGTCGCCACTGATACCTGTATTTAAAAATTTGGAATGATATACCGGCACCACATCATCCGAGAATGCTCCGGCATCATATTTACCATTGAATTTACTATAGCGAACAAACGGACGGAGCGTTAGCCCTTTGGCTGGATGTACCCCTACACTGGTCTGAAAGGAATTTTGATCAAACCCATCTTTATCAAAGCCCTGCGTGCCGATTGTATCTTTTGCTTCGCTGATACCATCGGTCTTGTAGTAAGTATAGCCTGCATTATAGTCGATCACATCCGTGGAACCGGATACACCTATATTTCCTTTTTTAGTATTATACGTTCCATAGGTAGCGGTGCCATTTACACCAAACGGTTTATTCCCTTTCTTCTTGGTAATGATGTTGATCACACCGGCAACAGCATCACTTCCATACAACGCTGACTGGCTTCCTTTCAGAATTTCAATGCGTTCGATCTGATCGATGGGAAGCATGCGCAGATCAAACGCACCACCTATACCACTTGGATCGTTTACGGGTATACCATCCAGCAAGATCAACGTATAGCCGCTGCCTGCACCGCGCAGGAATACAGACTTATCTTTACCGGGATTGCTGTTTGCACCAGCTATTACTATACCTACCTGCTCGTTGAGCAACTGCGATATATCTTTACCGGCACTGCGCTTCAGTTGATCTTCGTCAATGATGGTAAGAACTTTACCCGTTTCGCTTTGACTTTTTGGAAATTTTGTAGCGGTTACTACTATTTCTTCCAGGTTGGAAGTTACCACAGAATCCTGTTGAGCATTTGTTTTACTTGGCGCCAACAACCAAAGGGCAATCAGAGTCATTGCCCAGACTTTTCTCTCCTTTTTCATCACAGAAAGGTTTACAATAGGTTAGTGAAAAAAGAGTAAAAGGCTGGAATGGGGAACGAAAGAAGATGACCCGGGAGATGTCATTCTTCAGTAAGACCACATTCGTTGCTTTTTACCCGAAGCATTGAATTGAACACTGTAGTGGCAGGTCTCCTGGCTTTCCCTCCTTTGCTTGCCTTCTCATCGGCCTGCCGGCTGATAATGACGTTTCATTGCAAAAGTATGGATGCTGATTGCCCAGCATCGGGATTACAGTAGCGGGAACTGCTCCGGATTTACACCGGTATTCCCTTTTAATTCGGTTGCGCTATAGCACAACAAAAACCAATACGGGTGCAAGTATAGCAGGAATTTTGCTACCGTGAAAGCACAGATCGTCTAACCCATCGGCAGTCTGTCTTTAGCATGTTGTGATCGCTTACCAACTCCCAGTATATTTGCAACCCTTTAGTACTATGACAAAGCATTTTTCCCTTCTTCTGTTTTCAATACTATTATCGATTGCTTCCTTCGGACAGATTGCTCATGATATTCTGGTGGGCGGTGGTATTGACCTGATCAAAACCGATAACCGAAGCATTGCAAGCAAAGCACAGATCGCTATGGAAGGTAATTATTTCCTGACACGCAGCTTCACAGCTTCTGGCGGGCTGGAAATATGGACTGATCGCCAGGTTAGCCTTGCAGTAGGTGGGCGCTGGTATCCGGTAGAAGAAGCTTTTGTTCGTGTACGCGGTTTAATAGGTGTTAACGATCTCTCCATCGGAGGCGGCTGGACTCAGCCTATCATCAACGAACACTGGAAGTTTGAAACGATGGGAGATTTTTATTTTAAGGGTGATTTTTCGATTCGTGCCGGAGTGGTGTACATCATTAGAAGATAAGCTGCGGGTTACTGCCCACGAGCTGCCAGAGGTGCAGGAGGGCGTGAGGGCGAAAATCCAGTTGCACAAAGTTTCACGAAGGAGCATAGAAATCACAAAGATGTGTGTGTATATTTTATCTGTACATATCGGTTAAATCTGTGGGAAATAATTCACTTAATTCCACGGACTATATTTTAACGCTTCATTGTTATCCGCAAGAGCCTATTAACGATTAACCTGTAACTGATAA
>NZ_DAIQRQ010000099.1:0-11507 GCF_036786105.1 Ohtaekwangia sp. | reverse complement strand
AAAAACATGTATGTAACGAGTCAATGAAATCCCAAGAATTTACAAATATTTCCATTAGAGGTAGAGTAGCTTTTGCTATACTCTGTCTAGAAAAAGCAATCATTCATTTTGGTTTTGATATATATGATTGGTCATTTGTTCTAAATTTATTATGGTCAATAACAAATACCAAATTAGGTAGTTGGCACTATCCACTTGCGGAATGCACTGGAAGAAGTATAATAAACGATGAAGGTCACTTGGACGACTTAGAGTTTTTAACCAAGGAAAAATTTTGGGAGTTAAACAAACTATATAAAAATGCTAATCATGCCATTCTAAGAATGATCGACTTAATTTTTGAGATTTCAACCAGAGATTTGTATGCGTCAATTGTAAATGCTTCTCCTGATACATTAAAATATTTGCAAGAAATAATCGATATGATGAATCAAAACGAAATTCCTTTGCCAGATGCTAAGTTGTTTCAAAAGTTTCCTATAACTGAAAATGAAGGATGGGGAAGAGAATTTTCGAGAGATGAAATCTACAATGGTGACAACATTTAAAAGTGTGGAGGGTAACCAGAACTGGCCGTGATAGACGAAAACGGGTATGAGCTTCGAAGAGAAGGTTAACATGCAAGAGGAATTATTTACTAAGTCTTTTAAGGGGTATAACGTTCAATTTACAATACAACAATAAACAGATGGACATACGAAAGTATTCAAGATATGCTTCTTTATTTCATAAGCCTGGAGTAATTAATGATTCCATTACTGGGATGGAGTGGATGGAAAGCGACTATGACTTTCGCACTTTAAAAGAAGTTACTGAACTATGTTCCATCCTTGAGTTTTTAAATGAATTGTTGACTATTTTGACAATCGGTACGCCAAACCTCATGATGTTAGGTCACTCATTAGGAGTATTTGATTGGAGAAATAATGCTTTACTCTCAAAAGAGATTTTTAATAAGTTGATTTCCGAAATTGTGATGTATCCCTTAAATAGTACTACCGCGTATAAAGACGAGCTAGGAAGAATCACAATTAAATTCGCTAAGCCTGTTCTTCAGAAACATGGTGTTCGAAAGTCGTTAGCTCTTCACAAAATAAATATCGACAGGGAAGATAATTTTGACTTGACTACGATTCCCATAATTGTCAAAAGATTCCCACTGAGCGAAGACATAAATATGATTGTTAAAGTAAAGATGAAAAATGATTGGGTTAATATGATCGATATTTGGTATGAGTGATATGTAGTGAGTAGCCCCCGAACCCGGTTGGTTTGATGTTGTTGTACACGGAACGCCTGATAATTTTATGATTTACACAGGCAAAGAATGGGTACCTATTAACCATAGATCTCTTGCCTCCTATATGTATAAAAATGGTTATACAACGGGAACCCCGGTTAGGCTAGTCTCATGTAAAACGGGTGTGTCGCCTGATGCTATTGCCCAGCATTTATCAAAGGTTTGGACCTATCAAGCAAAATCAAAAGGCAATTCAACGTCTGAAAGACATTCAGGCGGGCAAGATTCAAGTGACAGATTTCGACAAACGATTCTACACTCATGAGTTGAATGAATACCAGCGATTCAAAGAGTTGAAAGTTGCAGATGATGTGTATGACGGCCGATATTATGAGCATGCTCATGCTGCAGCATTAGAGGAATATGGCATAAATGAGCGAATAGAAACAATTTATCACCCCTCAACCGAGCCCACAGTAAATGAAGAGTTAATGGAAATCAACAACCTGCGCTCATGGATTGAGGATGCCAAAGCAAAGGGTAAATATATTGAACAATGAGTTTATTAGAATTCACTATTTTGATGCTAATCGATCATAGGAGTAAAACCCAAGGTGCTTTTTTTGGAAAACTATATGATAGTTTGATTGAGTTAGGCTTTGTAATTACGCATTTACAATTGAAGACTTACCTTGAATCGTTTGTAAGGCAAGGCTGGATATTCGAAATTCAACCACAAGGCGAAAGTGCTTTTGAGGGAAGATTGTTCTTTATTGAAACTAAGGGCAAAGCCTGTTTGGAAGACGGTAATTTTGAATCAAATATGACAAGACTAAAAGAGTTCAAAAGCAAAGGTCCCGGAAGAGAAACTATCTAACAGGTTTCTTATTCCTTGCATGAGATAATGGATTTTCAAGGAAAAAAGATTAGATCGTTGTATCACCCAGATGTACAAAAATAAAAATTGTAAAATGGATAAAATTAGTCTTGATAAGGATGAATTTGTATTGCTCAATATCATCAACGAACGTGATAAAGGGAGCGGAGTAAGTACGCCAATCATTGATCGGGTTTTTTATGACAAGAGACTTGCAGAGGGGTGCTCTTTAGATAATTTATACTCAGTACAATGGATACCAATTTCAAAAAGACTTGAGGAACTTGGATTAATAGAGAAGCAAGGTTTATTGAATAAGATCACTGAAAAGGGTCGAGATGTTTTAAAGGGATATGAAGAGTAAGCATAAAACAGGCCTACGAGAAAACAGGTACACCTCATGCCATTGTTGGTTTTTCTTCACCAACAATCACCCAATCCCACACTGATTTTAAAATGTTAGAGACATTGGAATTTTTTAGTGCATGCGATGGCTTGGTGCTAAGCATGTGTTCGGGCGTTGTTGGTGAAGAACACCAAGGGCAGGGAGACTCAATAGTTATGAAAAAAAAAATTATCCTCTGAGGAAATTCTCATACCCTTGTTGGTTTCTTCACCAACAATCATCTAATCCCACACTGATTTTAAAATGTTAGAGACATTGGAATTTTTTAGTGCATGCAATGGCTTGGTGCTAAGCATGTGTGCGGGCATTGTTGGTGAAGAACACCAAAGGGCAGGGTGGTTTTAAAGGAGGCAGGCTCTTCAATATCTTGTATATACCGCTATATGTAGTATATAAATATATTATTTAGTCACCCTGTCGATCGTTTTTCTTAACCATTCATTAACGAGCTGGCGCTAATATCTTGCTGTAGCGTAAGTGTATTGAAGATTATATAACTATAAATATATAGCCTGTCAGTACTTGTATTACTATAGGCTATACCTCACGCCGATAACTAAACCACGGTACATATTATACTAATGTAGCATCCTATAAGAACTAAAATAATTAAATGTTTAAACACTGAGACGTTGACCAAGTCAAACAATTGATTGCTTCTTGCCTGGATCATCGTGTTATGCACGGCGGGTAATTATATACCTATATATATCATGTTAAAATCAGTAAGTAATTATTTCAGATGTAGTATAAATTTTTACTATATATGGAGGCGATGATATTTTTTTACCTGTAGTCAGTTGTGACATAACATAGTTTAATTAGATTTGCCTATGCCTATACCCGAAGAGAAAATTGAATCTGTAGTATTTACATACAATAGAAATCGCCTTGAGTCGATTTTAGCCAATTGCATCGCTCATCGTGTGTCTGCTGATACCTGGAGTTGGCTTACAGAAAAAGCTTCCCTGATTAGTAAGGATGAAAATGTTCAGGATTTTGTAGTTGCCTTTGCTGCAACGCCGCGAAAAACAGGAAAACAGCAGGTTGTTCTATCAGAAGAAGAGAGCCGCGAAATTCAGAGCATTCGTCCTCATTTAACAATTCAGCATTGGGCCATGGATCGTTTGTGCCGCGTATGGCTTTTGCTGCACCTGAATGTTGCTGACAGAAACAAGTACATCCGTACAATAGAAAGTCTGTTTCCCACAGCAGAAATGAATGAGCAGGTGGCATTATATTCAGCATTGCCTGTGCTTGCCTATCCACCGTTATGGCGTGCACGTTGTGCAGAAGGCATCCGCAGTAACATTGCCGATGTGCTCGAGTCGATAATGTGCAATAATCCGTACCCTTCCGAAAATCTGGATGAAGCTGCCTGGAACCAGCTTGTGTTGAAAGCGATCTTTACTGAAAAAGCCATTCATCAAATCATTAATCTGGAAGAGCGTTCGAATGAGAATCTGGCGAACACTTTGTCAGACTATGCACGTGAACGGTGGTCAGCCGGTAGAACCGTTCATCCTTTACTCTGGATGTGTGTAGGAAAATTTATTAACGAAAAGATCTTTCCAGACATTATGCGTGTTGCATTTTCAGAACAAACAGTAGATCGCGAAGCTGCTGCGCTGGCCTGCATGCAAAGCACGTATAGTCCCGCGCGCGAGCTTGTTGAGAATAATAAAATGCTGCTTGATATTGTGAAAAGTGGGACTACCTGGATGGATGTCATCAAAAAAGTGGAAAAAAAATACTAAGAGTTACCGTATTTGCGGAGACTTATTCGAAGGAATGTAAAAGAAAAAAAATATGTGTTGCAGACAAGATATTACTGAGAAGGAATTGGAACCCCGCGTTGAGGTGCCCCTGTTTCTGGAAGCGATTAAAGGAATGAAATTCTTTGATCCTCATGTTCACATGACCTCCCGTACTACAGATGATTATCAGGCGATGGCCGATGCCGGAGTAGTTGCCCTTATTGAACCTGCTTTCTGGCTGGGCCAGCCACGCACCGGAGTATCTACTTTTCAGGATTATTACAGTAGCCTGATTGGATGGGAGCGATTCAGGTCTTCTCAATTCGGCATCAAACATTATTGCACCATTGGTCTTAACTCCCGCGAGGCTAATAATGAAGCACTCGCGGAGCAGGTAATGGAGATACTGCCTCTTTTCCTGTATAAAGAAGGTGTTGTTGGCGTAGGCGAGATTGGTTTTGATGATCAGACTAAAGCAGAAGAAAAATATTACCGGCTTCAGTTGCTTCTTGCAAAAGAGGCTTCTCTCCCGGTGCAGATACATACACCACACCGCGATAAGAAACGAGGAACGCAGCGCAGTATGGATATTGCTATTGACTGTGGTTTATCTCCCGATATGGTGATTGTTGATCATAACAATGAGGAAACTGTAGAGGAAGTTTTGGAAAGAGGATTTTGGGCTGCCTTTACCATTTATCCTTTTACCAAGATGGGCAATGAGCGCATGGTAGAAATTGTAAAAAAATATGGTGCAGAACGCATCATGATCAATTCCGCTGCCGACTGGGGAATCAGCGATCCGCTGGCTGTTCCTAAGACAGCGGCGCTGATGAAGCAACATGGAATATCGGACGAGTTTATTCATTTGGTTACCTATAAAAATGCCATCACCGCTTTTGGAAAAAGCGGACAACTTCATGAGGCGGATTTTGAGACTGTTCAGCAAGTGGATCAAAGTATAAAATTTCAGGGGAACACCATTCTTCGGGGCGGTCAGCAACCGCGTATCGATAAAGGTTCATTGATAATAAAGTAAGGTGAAAAGATTGGTTGGATTCTTCAGGCTCATGCGGCCTGCCAATATCGTTACGGCGATCTCTGATATTTTTGCTGGCGCCACAATTGCAGGGTATGCAAGCGGCATGAGTGAGTTACATTCTCTTTTGCTATTAGCAGTTTCTACGATTGGCCTATACGGAGGCGGTGTTGTTTTCAACGATGTTTTTGATGCAGACCTCGATCGCGTTGAAAGACCTGAACGCGCCATTCCCAGTGGATTAATCTCCGAAAAAGAAGGAGCGCTTTTAGGCATTGCCCTACTCCTTATTGGGATAGCGGCAGCGTTAACGCTTTCCATATATCCATCCGGATGCATTGCTATTGTTATTGCTGCTGCTTCGCTGGTTTATGATAAGTGGAGTAAGCATCACAGTTTTCTGGGGCCGCTGAACATGGGCCTGTGCAGAGGATTAAATCTTTTGTTGGGAATCAGCCTGTTGCCAGAAGCGCTGCAACAACACGCATACCTGGCTGTAGTGCCTGTAATATATATAGCTGCCATTACGATGATTAGCCAGGGAGAAGTTCGGGGCGGAAAAAGTATAAAAATGCTCCTGGCGGCAGTTTTATACCTAATTGTCCTGGCATCGATACTGTATGTGTCGATAGTTCATCGAAACGGTATATATACTATATTTTTTCTGGCCTTCTTTGCTATTCTCATTTACCCTCCGTTGGTCAAAGCATTTAATAACCCGTTGGGAAAAAACATTGGAAAAGCTGTGAAGGCAGGTGTGCTGGCATTAATTGTTATGAATGCAAGTTGGGCGGCAGCCTTTGGCGGCTTGTATTCAGCCTTGCTGATCCTGTTGCTATTGCCAGTATCTATTCTTTTAGCCAGGCTCTTTGCCGTAACCTGATCAACTTAACTACCTATACATATATTATGGAAACGGATTTTTTACAGCAGTCATTCAATGTTCGATTTGATTATAAAGTATATTTCACTACGCACTTATTCAACAGCGATAACCCGGTATTGCAGGAATTTCTAAGTGTTCAGAAAAAATCTGATATACCTCCCAAGATATTTTTTGTTTTGGATGAACGTGTAGTAGCCCATCACCCAGATCTGATTAGCCGCATCAAATCCTATTTTCAGGCGTTCCCATCGCTTCATCTCATGGACGACATGTTGATTATTCCCGGTGGCGAGGTTGCCAAAAACGATGAGCATTTACTTCATCAGATTATCGTTGCCGTAAACAATAACAAGATCGACCGCCACTCTTATCTCGTTGCCGTTGGTGGTGGTTCAGTGCTTGATCTGGCAGGCTATGCGGCTGCTATATCCCATCGTGGTATCCGGCATATTCGCATTCCTACAACCGTGCTTTCACAGAATGATTCGGGAGTAGGAGTCAAGAATGGAGTTAACTACTTTAACAAAAAAAACTTTCTCGGAACGTTCGCGCCTCCGGTGGCTGTGTTTAATGACTTTCATTTTCTAACTACGCTGGAGGATGTGG
The DNA here is from genome assembly GCF_036786105.1 of Ohtaekwangia sp. Classification (NCBI taxonomy): domain Bacteria; kingdom Pseudomonadati; phylum Bacteroidota; class Cytophagia; order Cytophagales; family Fulvivirgaceae; genus Ohtaekwangia; species Ohtaekwangia sp. The sequence goes on along the minus strand of NZ_DAIQRQ010000099.1, from coordinate 4,696 downwards.
ATTGGCGTTCAGGAATATCAGAGGCAATTAAAGTTGCATTGATTAAGGACGCTTCTTTTTTTCATTGGCTGACTGACAATGCGGCTCTGCTTGCCAACCGTGATATGCCAGCCATGAAGTATCTGATCAGACATTGTGCTGATCTTCACATGCAGCATATTCGCAGTGGAGATCCTTTTGAAATGGGATCGTCAAGACCATTGGATTTTGGCCATTGGAGTGCGCATAAGCTCGAGCAGTTAACGAATTTTAACATCCGCCACGGAGAAGCCGTAGCCATCGGTATTGCACTCGATAGTGTATACTCTTACCTGAGCAACCGGTTAAGCAAAGAAGCATTAGACCAGATACTGAATCTGATTAAAACACTTGGATTGGATATAACTCACCCGTTACTGGAAGTGAACGGTGATAAAAGTCCGTTGATTGAAGGTCTTGAAGAATTCCGTGAACACCTGGGCGGTAAACTTACCATTACGTTACTCAACGGTATAGGTAAAGGAGAGGAGGTTCATGAAATGGACGGTGCATTGATTCAACAGGCAAGTCAGTGGTTAAAGAATATCAATCACAATTAAAAACGAAGGCACCAGACTATGCATACACCTTACGGATACCTGACATACTGCACCAATATACATGCAGGTGAAAGTTGGGCCGATCATTTTGCCGCCTTGCAACAGAATATTCCCGGCATAAAGAAAAGAATAAGCCCCCATCAATCATTGGGTATCGGATTACGATTATCGCACCAGGCAAGTATTCATCTCCAGGAAAAAAAGTCGCTGGACAATTTTAAAGATTGGCTGAAGCGTGAAGACTGCTATGTGTTTACCATGAACGGATTTCCGTATGGCGGATTTCATCATACCAAGGTGAAGGATCAGGTGCATGCTCCTGACTGGACCACGAACGAACGTGTTTCCTATACCATCAGGCTATTCCATATTCTGGCAGAGCTATTGCCGGAAAATATGGAAGGAGGAATTTCAACATCGCCACTGTCTTATAAATACTGGCATGAGGCGGGCCGGCAACACGAGGTCTTCGAAAAAACAACAAAAAACATCCTCCAGGTTATTGAGGAACTCATACAGATTAAAACAAAAACAGGCAAACTTCTTCACCTTGATATTGAACCAGAGCCCGATGGTTTGCTGGAAAGCGGACCCGAATTTTTTGATTGGTATGAGAATTATCTACTGCCCATAGGTGAAACGTTTTTACAGAAACAACGCGGGTATACTCCGGTAGAATCGGTACAGGCGATCAAAGAACACATGCAACTGTGTTATGACGTTTGTCACTTTGCAGTGGGATATGAAGAACATGCTAACATCATTCAAAAACTTCGCGAGAAGAAAATAAAAGTCGGAAAGATTCAGATCAGCGCTGCACTTAAAGCTGCCATGCCGCATGAGCAAAAGGAACGCGAGCCGGTAATTCAGGCATTTCGGCAGTTTAATGAATCAACTTATCTGCACCAGGTAGTAGCACGCCAGCGAAACGGTTCCCTGAAACGATATCCAGACCTTCCGGAAGCGCTGATGGACGCTGATAACCCTTCAACAGAAGAATGGCGCTCGCATTTTCATGTTCCGCTATTCATTCAGGATTATGGATTACTGAAATCGACACAACCAGACATCCGAAACGTGTTGTCCATTCAGCGCAACCAATCCTTTACCAACCATCTTGAAGTAGAGACCTATACATGGGAAGTACTACCCGATGGATTGAAAGTTCCTCTATCAGAATCAATCATTCGCGAAGTAGAATGGGTGAAAGAATATTTAAACAATGTTGACTAGCGACAAAAAATCCGGTATGCAAAAAACAGTAGTAATTGATATTGTAGGGTTATCCTCATCACTGATTGGGGAACATACACCTTTTTTAAAACAATATATACTTAACAAGTCGTTGCACACAATTTCACCTATGTTGCCGGCAGTAACAACATCGGTGCAGTCAACATACGTTACGGGTAAGTGGCCTCATGAGCATGGTATTGTTGGTAATGGCTGGTACGATCGTGAAGATGCTGAGATAAAATTCTGGAAACAGTCAAATAAGCTGGTGCATGGAGAAAAGATATGGGACAGAGCAAAACGCATGGATCCTGCATTTACATGCTCAAAAATGTTCTGGTGGTACAATATGTACTCTACAGCAGATTATTCAGTAACACCACGGCCCAATTACCTGGCTGATGGAAGAAAAATGCCAGACTGTTATTCTCATCCTGCAACACTTCGTGATGAATTGCAAAAAGAGTTGGGGGTATTTCCCCTGTTTCAATTCTGGGGGCCCGGAGCGAATATCAAATCAACACAGTGGATTGCCGATGCCTCAGTGATTGCAGATAAAAAATACAATCCAACGCTAACGTTGATTTATCTTCCACACCTGGATTACTGTCTGCAAAAATTTGGACAGGACTTTTCTATGATTTCCAGAGACCTTAATGAAATTGATGGTGTAGTTGAACAACTGGTTTCGCATTATACAAAAGCCGGTGCCCGTGTTATTCTACTTTCAGAATATGGCATCACCGATGTAGATCGTCCGGTTTACTTAAATCGTGTATTGCGTGAAAATGGATTGCTCAGCATTCGCGTAGAACGAAATCTTGAATTGTTGGATGCCGGAGCTTCGGCTGCCTTTGCTGTCTCCGACCACCAGATAGCCCATGTATATATCAACGCTAAACAGTCGGCTTCAAAAGTAAGAGATATTATTGAAAAGATTCCGGGCGTTGAGCTTGTGCTCGACAAAGACGAACAGCGGAAGTATCACATGGATCACGAGCGGTCTGGCGATCTTGTAGTGATGGCAGATGCAAAAAGCTGGTTCTGCTATTACTTCTGGTTAGATGATAACAAAGCTCCCGACTACGCCCGTTCAGTTGATATTCATAAGAAACCAGGATACGATCCGGTTGAAATGTTTATGACTTCGAAGTTGCGTGCTGCCTATAAACTCTTACGAAAGAAAGCTGCGCTCAGATATGTGATGGATGTTATTCCGTTGGATGCTACTTTAATAAAAGGATCACATGGAAGGATTAATACCCCATCATCTTCGCATCCGGTGCTCATCACAGACCTTAAGCTTGAAAAAACGGAACTGCAGGCTACTGACATCTATGATGTGATCTGGCAACACCTTACTCATAACTGAAATTCGATTACGCCTTTGCTGGTGAATGTCTGTTGGAATGTTTTAATTCGATAAATGACAAGCGTGAAAATTTATAGTTATTATAAATGGCTGTCGCTGGTAACACTGATTGTAAGTATTGCAGGGACATAACTTTAGAGGAAGAAGGCGAGGATATTGTTAATAAATTTTGGATTGCATTATTAGTAAACTTTCAATTTCATTTGGCATTTCAGTTTATAAGCAGAGTTCCATACGGAATTTATAAATATGTTGAATGTAATAATCATCAAATGAAAATCACGGCATATAAGCTTTGAAATTCTTTTCCTGGCTAATCATGATCCTTCCGGTCATGGATTAGTGTTTTTTTTTGAGCTCAGCAATTTCCCACCATCAATACAACCAGTTGATTGTTACCATGACATTCATCGCAATTTTTCTTGGAGGAAATTATTTAAAAATGAGACTAAGGGAAGATTTTAATGCTCCCAAATAAAGTTTGAAGTATATTAAGCCCTCATGCCTTGGTGTTCTTCACCAACATACACACTCAGTCCCGTACTGATTTCAAAATGTTTTAAAGCCTCCGAGCATAACTATTCCGGTTCTTTCCAGTCTTTATAAATGAATCGTAGTGCATCGTAGTAGCCAGACATGGGAGATGTCATATGCGATTCTGTCGGATAGTATTTATACAGGTGCGGCAGATTGGTTAGTGATTTGGCGGTTAGCAGAGAATCAAATTTCAAGAGGTTAGTATGGTAGGTACTTTTGTCTGAAACGCCTTCGCTTGCATCACTGTAAAAGAGAATTTTGTTTACGGCAGTTCCTTTTTTTAATTTCTTATCCGCCAGTTTTAATATATACTCATGGTCCCACCATAGAGAAGGACTTATCGCGATATAGGCATCAAACATTTCGGGGTGTGTAAGCATGCAATTAATTGTAGCAAGACCACCAAAGGAATGGCCACCGAATATTTTGAAAGATTGAGTTTTATAATTTGCGTCAATGAATGGCATTAGCTCTTCGTGAATGAATTGAAGAAACAGTTTGTTGCCACCACTTGGTTTCATCCACGAGTTCTTTACCGTATCAGGTTGTCCGAAGTAATTAATAATACTTTCTGTTGGCGTAAGATCTCTTGTTCTTTTTGTATTGGTAATACCAACAACAATCATTTTAGGTATAACATTTACATCCCAACGACTTAGATAATCGGTATATTGAGAAAGCATGTCAAAGTGACTTTCTCCGTCCAGTAAATACAGTACGGGGAAGCGTTTGTCCGGATTGGCGGAATCCAGTTTGGGATAATGAATATAGATATTACGGTATTCTTTTAATACTTTCGAATAGAGTGTTACTGCTACACTCGAAACCGGTTTGTAAGGCTCGATCTGCTGTGCCTTCAAGTGAAAAACAAGAAGCAATAAAAACACAACGGACAGTTTATAGTGCAATTTCATAGTATACAACGAAAGTAATTTGGATGATTATACTGGTAACGGATACAATATATAAAAACCAT
>NZ_DAIQRQ010000040.1:40334-46938 GCF_036786105.1 Ohtaekwangia sp. | reverse complement strand
TTCTGTGAAATCTGTGGGAAAACAAATTTTGAACTTTTCCATTTATCCTCAATGTTTTAGCAGCAACCTGCCGTTCAAATACCTGCAGGCTTCTATTTAACAATGCCAAATTGTACATTTGTCCGTTCAATATAATTTCGTCATGAATTCCAAGAAGGCCGAAAAGATTGCAAAAGCCCTGTCAGACGCCAATCGACTCCTTATCTTAAAGGAAATAAAAAAACAAAATGACTGTCTCTATTGTGTAGACCTTGGTAACATCATCGACCTCGCACAACCTTCCATCGCTCACCACCTCAAGCAATTAACGGATACCGAAATTATCCTTCAGGAAAAAGAAGGTCGTAACGTAAAGTATAATCTCAACAACAAAATAATAGACGATTACATAGAGTTCCTCCAGGATCTCAAAACTGACTGACGATGTGGAAGTGAGAATTAAAAAATTAAAAAATTGGAAGATTCAGTACTATGAGGTTGAATCTTGTAATCTTCCATTCTCATAACGTTGTTTGAATTTTACAATAATCTGTTTCATCTCTATAAGTTTTAGCTGCCTATAGCCCTATACTTTTGTATCGTCAATTCATGAAAGTGGCAGCTAACAATAAAGCAATCGACAAGTATAATAAAGCAGGCAGGTCCAAAAAGCTAACTGATGTTTGGACAATCCTCGTAAAATCATTTATTGAAAAAAATCGATAAATATTTCGATCTATCGAAACATTTCGATTAATGAATGGGTTATAAGCCCATGGAAACACAGAATACACGCGCCGCAGAGCGCATCAACATATCGAAAAACTTAAATAAATCAATAGTTAAACACGCAATTCGTATGCAAATCTCTCCCAAGTCCCCATTTATCCATGCTGCTTACGCCATACTTGGTGTAGCTGCATTTTCAGCCCTCCTTGCTGCTTGTACGACACAAGCGGAAAACCTCGGTTCGAAAAATGATACCAAAAAAACTGAAGCTCCCGCCTTTACCGGGACTCCCGTAGACGCCGCTGTTGTAAAAGCCGGTCTTATTAAAGACGAGCTTGAGCTTACCGGTACCGTTGTAGCGAACCAGACTGTAGAAATTGTAAGTGAGTTGACACGCCGCATTGAGCGTGTGCATGTAAAAGAAGGCAGCCGTGTACATAAAGGAGATATACTCTTTCAGTTGGACGATGCCGATCTGCAGGCACAACTCGAGCGTTTTCAACAGCAGGAAAAATTAGCGAAGCTGAACGAAACACGTCTTCGTGACCTTCTTGAAAAAGAAGCTGTTCCTCAACAGGATTACGATGAAGCGATAACAAACCTTCACGTATTGCAGGCACAGATTCGTGAGCTGCAGGTAACAATTCGCAAGACCAAAATCACTGCACCTTTTGACGGACAAATTGGTATCATCAATATTCACCCGGGTGCTATTGTATCGGTAAACACTGTACTCACAAACATTGAAGACAATCAAGTGGTAAAAATACAGTTCTCGGTACCCGAAAAGTATACCAACATTATTCACGTAGGCAGTACACAGACTTTTACCACACCTTCGGGGCATCGTGAGTATACTACTAAAATTGTAGCGCGGTCTGCAAACCTCAGCGAAGATACCCGCACATTGCTGGTGCGCGGCATTACCGAAAATCGTGATGGATCATTGCTGCCCGGTCTTAGCGCACGTATCAAACTGTCGCTGAGCGAAGACAACAAAACATTGTCTGTGCCCTCACAGGCATTGATACCATCGGCTGGTGGCTACACCGTATTTGTATCACATAAAAACGCAGTAACGCCTGTACAAGTAGAGATCGGTCAACGCAGTGCAAGCTCCATCGAAATCCTGAAAGGCCTGAACAGTGGCGACACCGTTGTAACCAGCAACCAGTTACGCCTCATGCCTGGCTCACCTGTACACATTGTTACCCTTAACTAAGATGGTAACCCTCTATATAATCAAGAAGTAAAATTTATGAGTGCTATATCGCAAGTAAGTATATCCCGCCCGGTGTTGGCGGGAGTGATGTCCGTTTTGCTTGTTCTTTTTGGAATTGTAGGCTATACATTCCTCGGAACTCGCGAGTATCCCGTTACCGATTCACCGATTGTACTGGTAACAACTGTATATCCCGGTGCCAGTGCTGATATTATTGCATCGCAGGTAACCAAACCACTGGAAGAAGCCATTGCAGAAGCCAACGGTATACGGGCCATGTCGTCTGTATCGCGCGAGCAGGTTAGTATTATTACCGTAGAATTTAACCTCGATGCAGACCTCGAAGCTGTAGCGAATGATGTGCGCGACAAAGTATCGAAGTCACGCCAGCAATTGCCCGCAGATATAGAGCCTACTATCGTGGAGAAATCCGGCCCTGGTGATATACTTGTATTCCTCACTGTTGAAAGCAATACCAAAAGTCTGGAAGACATAACCGACTTTGTGAACATCAACATCAAAGAGCGTTTGCAATCTATACCCGGTGTTCGCCTTGTTGACAGCTATGCAGGGAGAAAACGTTCCATGCGCTTAAGAATGGACCCGATCAAACTGGCAGCGTATGGTCTTACACCAGCCGATGTGCAGGCAGCTTTGCAACGTGAAAATGTAGACCTTCCGAGCGGACGCATTGAAGGTGAAAACACAGAAGTATCACTTCGCACCGAAGGACGTCTCGTTACAGAAGAAGATTTCAACAACATGATTGTGTTGCAGAAAGAAGGTGCCATCGTTCGCTTCCGCGATATTGGTGAAGCCGTGATGTCGTCACAGAATGAGCGCACTGCCATGATCATCGGCGAAGGCCAGGTAGCGCGCTACGGTGTGGGTACTGGCGTACAGCCACAACGTGGTGCCAACTCGCTCGCTATTGTTGATGAATTTAAGAATCGCTTTGACGAGATCGTTGCCTCTGCTCCCAAAGACTATATTATATCGCTCGGTAAAGATTTTACCGTGCCCGTTCGAAATTCGTTATCAGAAGTGGAAGAAACACTGATACTGGCGTTCGTACTGGTAGCATTGATCATCTTTATATTCCTGCGCGACTGGCGAAGTACGATTATTCCACTGGTAGCCATACCGGTGTCGATCATCTCGGCATTCTTCATTATGTATATAGCCGATTTTTCTATCAACGTGCTTACACTCCTCGGCCTGGTGCTGGCCATTGGTCTGGTGGTAGATGACGCGATTGTTGTACTGGAAAATATATATGCCAAGATAGAAAACGGCATGAAGCCGATCGAGGCAGCGCGTAAAGGCTCGAATGAAATATACTTCGCTGTAATCTCAACCACCATTACACTGGCAGCTGTGTTTCTCCCGATACTTTTCCTTGGAGGTATTACCGGCCGATTGTTTAAAGAATTTGCCATCGTAGTATCCGGCTCCGTGTTGATCTCCGCATTTGTTGCGCTGACATTGTCGCCGATGATGAGTGCCTATCTGTTGAAATCGCACAGCGGTCATAACTGGCTCTATCGTAAAACCGAGCCCTGGTTTATAGCCCTGAACAATGGTTATGAAAGGTCGCTCCGCTTTTTCTTTAAAGCACGCTGGGTTGGATTCATACTCCTCGCAGCATCATTAGGACTTGCGTGGCTACTGGCACCGACATTGCCTTCAGAACTGGCGCCACTCGAAGATCGCTCCATGATCGGTCTGGCCGTAATAGCCCCCGAAGGAACATCGTTCGAAAGTATGGAGCAGACCATGAAGGAAATCAACAACTTCGTTTCGGATTCTATACCCGAGCTGCACGCCAACAGAACGTATGCCGGTATAGCCGCATCGGTAGGTACATTGGCACAACCTGTAAACTCCGGATTTCAATGGATATTCCTGAAAGATCCCAAAGAACGCACCAGCGGTCTTACACAGCAACAGATATATGAAAAACTGGTAGCTGCATCGGGTAAATTCAGAAATGTGATCATCATCCCGATACAATTCCCAACCATTGGAGGCTTTACTACATCGCAACCTTTGCAGTATATAGTGCAGGCTCCTGAGCTATCAGCGCTGATAAAAGTAATGCCGGCCTTGATGGGTGCTGTATATCAGAGTAAAAAACTGAGTTTTCAGGACCCTGATTTTAAAGTGAACCGTCCGGAGATTGGTATATCGATCGATCGCCAGCGCGCAGCACAGCTGGGTATATCTACGCAGGAGATCGGCCGCACGCTGCAACTCGCGCTGAGTGGAAGACGCTATGGATACTTTATCTATAACGACCGCCAGTATGAAGTGATCGGTCAATTGGATCGCAAGGAACGCCTGGCACCTGCTGATGTACATTCACTCTTTTTGCGTGCAGAGAGTGGTGAAATGGTATCACTGGATAACCTGGTAACGATGAAAGAGAATGTGAGTCCTCCGGCCATCTATAGATATAATCAGTCGTATAGCGTTACCATCTCAGCAACACCGGCTCCGGGCGTAAGTCTGGGTGAAGCGATCAAAGAAATGGATGAAATTACGAAGAAGATTTTACCCGAAGGTTTTACAACCGACCTCGGTGGACAAAGCCGCGACTATGCAGAAAGCAGTTCAAGCCTCATCTTCGCGTTCGTCTTTGCTATACTGTTGATATACCTCGTATTGGCGGCGCAGTTTGAAAGTCTCATCGATCCATTCATTATACTATTGACCGTGCCCATGGCGATTACCGGTGCATTGCTGAGCCTCTGGTTTACCGGCCAGTCCATCAACGTCTTTAGTGAGATCGGTATCATCATGCTCATTGGTCTTATCACAAAGAACGGTATCCTCATTGTAGAATTCGCCAACCAACGCAAGGAAGAAGGCATGTCTGTAAAAGATGCTGTACTCGCAGCCGCTGCGTCTCGCTTCCGTCCTATATTAATGACAACCTTCGCGATGATTTTCGGTACGTTGCCAATCGCCCTTTCACTGGGGACAGCATCGGGTAGCCGTACATCACTCGGTATAGCGGTAGTAGGCGGACTGGTGTTTGCCGGTATCCTTACACTCTATGTTATTCCATCGGTATACTCATACTTCTCCCGCCCCTACACTGCGAAAGCAACAGAAGGCGATGAAGGTATACATACCGATACAGCCACTCATCCAGCCATTGTTTAGTAATTACTCTTATGAAATCAAAGAATAATAATCTCTTCTATATACCGCTGTTCGTTGCCGTGCTCCTGTCGTCAGGAGTGCAGGCGCAGCAGCAACTGTCGCTTGAGAATGCAATTTCGCTTGCCAGGTCTTCCAATGCAGATATATTGGTAAGCACACTGGAAGTTGAGAAAGCGAAACAGCAGCGTGTATCGTCACGCAGTTTGTTGCTGCCCACAGTAAATGCTACGGCGGCCGCCAATCATTACTTTCAGTTGCCAGCCTTTTTTGGTTTTGGCGAAACAACAGAAGGTGGTAAAATTCCCTATGGTCGCTTTGGTGGTAAAGATCAACTAGCCGCTGCTATAACTGCCGTGCAGCCGTTGTATAGTCCACAGGCATATTCTACGTTGCGTCGTTCACACTTGCAGGAAACGGAATCGGAAGTAAATGCAAGCAATACACAACTGCAGGTGCTGGCGGCTGTAAAGCAAACCTATCTGACTATACTTGTATTAGAGCAGCGCATCAAGCTGCAGCAGGAGAGTATAGCGCGTAACAAGCGTGTGCTGCAGGATGCACGCTCGTTATTTGCACAAGGTAAAGCACTTCGTGTAGATACGCTGCGTGCTTTTACATCTGTGAAGAACCTGGAGCCGGCCCTCACACAATTGCTCTATGCTGTAGAGACACAAACGCTCCGCCTGAAGACCTATATTGGACTGGATTCGCTGCAACAAATAGAACTTACAGATTCACTTACGGTACCCGCACCGGAAACTATACCCGATGAGGCGGCTGTATATGCAGCCGCACGTCAGAATAATCCGGAGTATAAAGCGCTGAGCTTACGCGAAGATATAGGGCGCGAGTCTGTAAAGGTAGCATCAGGACTTCGCAAGCCGGTGGTGGCCGCGGTGGCACAATACCAGGTGCAGTCGCAGACCAATCACTTTGAATATGGCCAGGCTTATTACCCTACATCATCATACGTAGGCTTGCAGGTTACGGTGCCGTTGTTTGCCGGTTTCAGTAACCAGGCAAAAGTAAAACAGGCATCGTATGCGCAGCAACAGGCAACGCTGGTGCGCAAGCATGCGGAAGATGAGCTTCATGCAGAAGTACATGATGTGATTGCCCGCAGCCAGGAATCTGTTGAGCGTTTAAAGACTACTGCCGTAGTGCGCGAAACAGCACAAGCCAGTTATACCATCATTCAATATCGCTATAAGAACGGTATAGCTTCGCGGCTGGAACTGACAGACGCAGAACTGGCTTTGTCTACTGCACAAGCAAATTACCTGGAGGCGGTATACGACTATCTTACCGCGCGCATTCAACTTGATAAACTCATGGGAGTGGTTTTATAGATTTATCCACGAGTGTTGCACGGGATCGGATGGGAAGCAATTCTCATCCGATTTTTTTTTATAGGACCAGGTATATTCTTCGGAAAGAAAAACAGCGGTTTCGGAAAAAAGAGTTTAATATATGCCCGCAATAGTCCAGCTTGGCTTCAAATTAAAC
>NZ_DAIQRQ010000040.1:8456-40234 GCF_036786105.1 Ohtaekwangia sp. | reverse complement strand
GGAAAAAAGAGTTTAATATATGCCCGCAATAGTCCAGCTTGGCTTCAAATTAAACTTTTAAACCTGACAGTAAAATGAGATCAATTCTTGCGTACTTAAACGGTGTCGGACTTCAGGAACTATTTGCTTTAGTTCTAATTATTGGTTTTTGCTTGATGTTATTCCTTGCTCTTCGGGCCGTTGTTTTATGGTACTGGAAGATCAATGAGATTGTAAACAACCAGCAGCAACAGATCAGATTGCTAACGGATCTGCTTAAAGAAACCAGAAAGAATAGCATCGGACAGCCCTGATTTTCTAATCTTTCAATTTTAATGCTAACGGATGGGCATTCATTCTGGAAAGCACTGTGTTTTCCTGAGTGAATCGCTCATTGCCCGTCATTCTGTTTGAATTCTACAACAATCTGTTTCTCGTCTGTAAGTCGCGCCCGCTTGCAGCGCGCTACTTTTGTATCATCAGTTCATGAACAAAAGTTATCAATCCACTCATTTAAACAGATTATGAAAAAGAAAGTATGGTTTATTACCGGTGCCTCCAAAGGGCTCGGACTCTCTCTGGTTAAAACATTATTATCGCAAGGATATAGTGTGGCGGCTACATCGCGAAATATACAAGATCTTGTGAAAGCGGCAGGAACTGCATCCAATGATTTTCTCCCGCTTATCATGGATCTTCATCGTGAAGAAAGTGTAGAGCAGGCGCTCCACGCTACAATACAGAAATTCGGAAATATAGATGTTGTAGTGAACAATGCAGGCTATGGCCTTGCCGGTGCGCTGGAGGAATTGACAGATGCAGAAGCACGCGCGAATTTTGATGTAAATGTATTCGGTTCTCTCAACGTGATTCGCAAAGTGTTGCCACACCTGCGCGCACAACAGTCAGGACATATCTTTAACATTGCATCGGTCGGTGGCTTTACCGGTTCATTCCCCGGCTTCGGTATATATTGTGCTACCAAGTTTGCCGTTCATGGTTTGTCAGAATCATTGGCAGCAGAAGTAAAACCGTTCAACATTTTGGTTACAATCGTATCGCCCGGATATTTCCGAACCAATTTTCTTGATGCTGCTTCCCTGAACGTGCCACGGTATCCTATGGATGCCTATAAATCAGTGCGTGAAATACAAACACTTCACCAGGATATATACAATGGAAATCAGACGGGCGATCCTGATAAAGCATCCGATGTAATGATACAGGTGGCAGGCCGCAAAGATGCACCCTTGCATTTATTCCTTGGATCAGATGCTTATCAGTTTGCAGAGCAAAAGATCAAGGCCGTACAAGAAGATATGGATGCTGTGAAAGCGCTCGCTACAGCTACCGGATTTTAATTTCTTATGCAGAGCTCCTGGTTGAAGTTTTGATTTAATATCGATGCAAATGCCTTGAGATCGGAAACAGGAAACCGTAAGCAGCCCGTTGAAAGAAGCCTGCTTACGGTTTTTTATTAAAGCCAATAAAGTACAAATACAAATTTCTTTCGATACCGGCTTCACGTTTATGCAGCGGTAGAGCTAAAGTAGAGCTAAAAGTTAGTGCCTGACTTTTTTTTCTTGCAGTTTTTTACTTTCATCGAACTTTTTCAACGGTGAAAAGACAATGCCTGTTCAATCCGGAGATGTGTTTGAAACACATATACCCGATAGTGAGTCAGTTTCATCGCAGTTAACTTCCCCAACTGAATGAAGACTCTCCACAGTCAGTAAAGCGACCGTTGTTTATTACGGCAGTGTGCAACAACCTGTAACATACATTCTGAAAGAGATCCTATACGGTATACTTTTTTGATAGCGTAGCCATAATGGTTATGAAATGAAGAAAGAAGACATTGAGGCCTGGGACTGGAAACGTATACTTTTTGGACAGGCACCTGAAGCTTTTTTAATAGAGGTTTTCGCCCGGACGCTGATCATCTATATACTGCTGACGATAACGCTGCGCATGCTGGGAAAACGCATGGATGGCCAGTTAACGCTGATAGAGCTGGCGGTTATGATCACCATCGGAGCTGTTGTTTCTGTACCGATGCAAATGCCCGACCGTGGAATATTGGTAGGGGTAGTGGCATTGACGATCATCCTTATTTTTCAACGCGGCCTCAATTGGCTTACAATCAAAAATAGCAAGATTGAAAATCTGACGCAGGGCACACTGAGTATTCTGGTGAAAAATGGTGTTATGCAACTGGACGAAATGAAATCTTCAGGTATCTCGAAACAACATTTGTTCTCGGCTTTGCGCGAGAAGAATATTTTGAACCTTGGAAAGGTAAACCGGGTATATTTCGAAGCATGCGGTCTTTTGAATATATACTTACTGAAAGAAGACAGGGTAGGCTTGTCGTTGCTTCCTTCGCATGAAATGAAGTTCATGCTGCAACAAACACATACTGAAAAATCGAAGGTAGCGTGTAAGAACTGCGGCTATGTTACTGATGCCATGCAACGAAGTATTCCATGTGCAAACTGCCACAAAACCGATTGGATTGAAGCAATTCATTAATAACAAATATATAGTTGGATGAAACCGGAAGATATACGTCCCTGGGACTGGCAACGTATCATGATTGGTGAAGTACCGCCTGTATTCTTACTGGAGGTGGTATTGCGCATGGCGTTTGTATACCTGCTGCTCATGTTGAGCATGCGCATGCTTGGAAAACGCATGGCAGCGCAACTTACCCGCAATGAATTATCGGCCATGGTGTCGCTGGCTGCGGCAATAGGTTCCCCCATTATTTCACCCGATCGTGGATTACTGCCTCCGGTAGTAATTGTTATTGTGGTGGTATCGATCAGCCGGTTGATTGCCTATATATCTTCCGTAAATCAGAAAATAGAAAGTATAACACAGGGTACGCTGGACACATTGATCAGCGACTCTGTAATGAACATGGAAAGTATGGTGAAAACCCGTCTCACACGCGAGCGTATTATGGCGCAATTACGTTGTGAAAGCATTCTGCACCTGGGCGAAATAAAGCGATTATACCTGGAGGCCAATGGAAATTTTTCCATGATACGGTCCGATAACCCGCAACCCGGCCTGGCCGTGATTCCGGATGGCGATTTGGAGTTCCTGCACCAGCTTCGGAAAGAAAATATACTCGTGTGCCATGTATGTGGCCAGAAGAACAGATCGCAGAACGCCGGTGAGAGATGCAGTAACTGTAATCATACTGCCTGGGTAAACGCAGTGCTATAAAAGACTGGTTAATACTTTTGTATGAACATATTCCGCTGTATGAACATATTCCGCGCTTTGTTGGCAATACAATGTATATATACCTTGTTAACCGCTATATGGCCACTGGCAGATATCGAAAGCTTCATGGCCGTTACCGGCTATAAGATTGATGTGTGGCTTGTAAAAACAGTTGGCGCTCTGCTCGTTAGCATAGCCCTTTGCATGGGCACACATCTTTTTATTCATACCGATCACAGACCCGTTGTTGTATTGTGCATAACTTCTGCCATCGGGTTTATCTGTATCGATTTTTACTATGCTCTCAACGATGTAATCCGCGATATCTATATGGTCGATGGCTGCTTTCAGATCGTACTGCTGCTGGCGTGGTGCTATATAGTTGCTTTTCGGTACAAGCTTATTAAAGCAGCCGGGGTAACAGATGTGATTGTGAAATAAAATCACCAATTGTTTTAATGTACCTTCTGAAAGGATTATATGTCAGGCATATTTTTTTACCATGCTATAATAATTCCAATGCTATGAACTTTGTAATACAAGGACATGTGAAAAATAGGATGCTGCTCGGTGCAGTAATCGTTATACTGGTGAATGCGTGCAGCCCGGGCACACAAATAACAGGTTCGTGGAAAAGCAAGTCACAACCAGACAATCGCATCAGCAAAGTATTGGTAACTGCTATGACGAGCAAAGTAAATGCCCGCGAGCAGGTAGAGGGAGATATTGCAGCTGTATTGGAGAATAAAGGTTATAAAGCTATGAAAAGTATAGATGTAATGCCCCCTAATTTTACAGCCAGTAAAGATCTGGATAAACAGGCGTTGCTTGGTAAGATTAAAGGCACAGGTGTCGATGCTATACTAACCATAGCGCTTATCGATAAGGAAACGGAAAACCGATACGTACCGGGTGCTTATAGCTATCAGCCGTTTCCGCGTTTCGGATATTATGGTCAATTCTGGGGATATTATAACACCCGGTATCCACAGCTATATTCGCCCGGATACTATACCGAAGACAAAGTATATTTTATAGAAACCAACCTCTACGATGCCCGAACAGAAGCATTGCTGTGGTCTGCACAATCAGAGACCTATAATCCATCCAACCTGCAAAAATTTTCAAAAGAATTTTCTACAGTAGTACTTGCACAACTGGAACGCGACCATGTGTTGAAACAAAACCCACCCAAAGCTAAAAGTACACCTAAGAATATAACGCAGTAAGTGCGGGCAGATATAGGAATATCTAATCTGCAGCTGTATCTTTTACTCCGATAAGATCTTCATTATTCATCTTATTGTTTGTTGTAGTGCATGGCCGTTTATGATTATTAGCGGGTTGAAGGACTTTTCAAGTTATAAAGTCAGGAAACGAAATAAAATCTTTATAGCGTTTTGGGAACATTCCGCTGCCGCAATTGTTGTTGAAAATGATACCGGTCGGTCAGATCATGCCTAACGATACGTGCAACAAGCAAGATTAATGGCTATAAATATCTATCATTGAGTAATTATTAATTAACATGGAAACAATAAAAACAACATCCACTTTTACCCTGGGCAATACACACGTGATCAACCGGCTTGGCTATGGCGCCATGCAGCTTTCCGGACGGGGTGTGTTTGGCGATGCTCCGAATCGTGAAAATGCAAAACGTGTTTTGCAGGAGGCTGTAGCATCGGGAGTAAATTTCATTGATACAGCTGAAGCGTACGGACCTAAATTCAACGAGAGCCTGATCGCGGAAGCGCTATATCCTTATAAGAAGGATCTCGTGATTGCCACTAAAGGTGGATTCAATCGGCCCGGTCCTAATCAATGGATTCCCAATGGTAATCCAGACTACATCCGTGAAAATATAGAAGGCAGCCTTAAACGTCTGAAAGTGGATACAATCGATTTGTGGCAATTGCATCGCATTGATGCAAATATACCGGTAGAGAAAACATTAGCGCCTGTGGCGGATGCAGTGAAGGCCGGAAAGATCCGTTATGTAGGTTTATCGGAAGTTACCATTGCGCAGATCGAGCAGGCGGAGAAGATTGTTCCGATCGTATCGGTTCAGAATTTATATAACCTTGGCAATCGTAAATGGGAAGAGATCGTTGATTATACAGCCGATCGTGGTATGGCGTTCATTCCCTGGTATCCGCTTGCCTCTGGTCCGGAAAAATTGCAAGACAAGATCGGAGCTATTGCTAAAAGGCATCAGGCCACTACTGCGCAAATAGCACTTGCCTGGTTGCTGAGACGTTCGGCTAATATACTTCTCATTCCCGGCACCAGCTCTGTTGATCACCTTCATGAAAATTTGCAAGCAGCTTCTATCGAGCTTAGTGACGAAGAGTTCGATGAACTGTCGAAGTAACGGAAGCTGGTTGGAAATAATTGCATGTCATCTCCCACAGAATGGCATAGAAGAAGTATAAATTGTACGTACACACTTCTGATAGCTCGCAGCTAAAGGCTCACAGCTATCTCCTCAGGTATTCTGCAATCAAGGCGAACTTCCCAGACAAATGTCCGTTCTCGCGTTGCATGTATTCGATCCATTCCAAGGGTGTGGCGTGGTATATACGATCTTTCAATTGCAGATCAGCACCTGCTTCTACTAATGTCTTTACCGTATCGAGCGATCCTGAATATACTGCCTGATGGAGTGCTGTGGCATGACTATGAAAACCACTCGCTTTATCCGGATATGCATTTACCTGTGCGCCCCATCCGATCAGGGAAGCTACCATGTTGGCCTGACCGTAGAATGCAGCTGCAACCAGTGCAAGATTTTTATCTTCGGTAGTCGATCGCTGCGATAGCCAGGCTATATCTTCTGTTCGTTGCAGGCAAACAGCTGCGGCCAGTGTCATGGTGCCACCGCGTTCTAAAATTCTGCTGGCAGCTTCCAGATTGCCATGCGCAATGGCTCCTATACCGGTGCCAGGTATTACACCAGCATCGATCAGTAAATCGATCAACGCCAGTTGCACACCAGATTCCCGCGGTGTGCGACCGGTAGCCACAAGGCCGAATGTATAATCCAGTTGAAATGCTGCACTATCACCAGCCTCCAGTTGCACGTAATTAACCAGCGTGTGCGCAACGTCTACTATGTTGGATGGAAGTTTTCCATTCCGGATTGGATTATCAGCGATATACCAGATAAGATACGGATCTTTAAAATATCCATCCCATGAAGATATATACCGATCGCGTATTAACTGTGGATGTTGTGCGAGCAAATCGTTCAGCAAAGCAATATCACCTGCATCGATAGCTTCTACTGCAGCATGAAAGCGTGGATCGGATATGTTCATGTTATAAGTGTTTACGTGTTTGCGTTTATACGTGCTTACGTTGGCCAACATATCAACATAAGCACGTATAAACATAAACACGATTACCGTCAATTCATCATCGGGCTATATTTATTTCTATACTGTACAGGCGATAGCCCCGTGATGCGTTTGAAGGTTGTGCGAAAAGCTTTGGTATCGGTATAGCCGACTTTATACATGACTTCATTTACATTTTCGCGTGATGATTCCAGGCTTTTCTTGGCGGCTTCGATCTTTACACGTTGTATATATTCGGCTACCGTATTGGACGTAGCTTTTTTAAACCTGCGTTCCAGGTTTCTTCTTCCCAAAGCGAACATCGAGGCGAGCTGATCTACCGTGATCTTATCCTGAAAATTACTTTCAATAAATTCCTGGGCTTTGCGGATTGGTTCATCTTCGTGTTCCTTCTGGCCCTGGAACATAATGAATGGTGACTGACTGCTGCGCTCAATTTCAATGGCAAATACTTTGGAAGAAAGCAGCGACATGTCTCTGCCCGCATATTTCTCAATGAGGTATAAAATTAAATTGAGATACGAGAAGGCTCCGCCACTGGAATATATACCACGCTCATCGGTAATAATGCGTTCGGTGACCAGTTCAACATCCGGAAACATTTTTCTGAAGTCATTGGCTGCCATCCAGTGTGTTGCGCATTTTCTGCCGGCGAGCAATCCGGTGGAAGCAAGTATGAACGCGCCCATGCACAGGCTGGCCACCTCTGCGCCGGCTTTATAGTGTTTGATGATCCACGGTATAAAGTCTTTATTGGCTTCCAATGCTGCGGGTATATTGCCATCGACCGCTGGTATAATGATGAGATCGGTTTTCACTACATCTTTCAACAGAAGATCGGCATGCACCGTGTATAGTCCACCGCTTACTTGAGTCTCTTGTGTTAGTCCAACCAGTTGTACTTTAAATAACGGAGTCATTTCTTTTGCTTTTAAAAACTGGTTCACTTGTGTAAACAACTGTCGCGTACCTTCGAGGCTACCGAGGATCGCTCCTTTTGGAATCAGAATTGAAATGTGTTTCATCGCTCTAAAAAGTTTAATGATATCGTAACAAACGGGAATAAAAATTCCTGAATCCTGCAGGAAAGATGTTCCGTTTCATAAGTCAAAACTAGCGCAATACAATGTCGCAATCAACCCCTTTAATTGCTGCATTTACACCCCGGCACAAGGAGCAAGGTTATGCTAGATTTGTTTTGTTAACATAGCAGTATAAGCATGTTATCACATAGATAAAAAATAAAGAAATCACGACTTTTACACAATCAATTTTAGATATATACTTTACCGTATTCAACCATGATAGAAGTTTTCAAAACAAATGTGACCGAACACTACCAGGCAGCCATGCTGGTAGATCGTATTCATAAAACATTTGTGAACTATACTGCGAACTTCGACCTGGAAGATTGTGACAAGATATTACGGGTAAAATGTACTATTGGCTGGATACAGGCCGACCCATTGATTGATCTGTTGAAAGACTTTGGCTTCGAAGCGGAAGTATTGCCCGACGAACGTGCTGACGATGTACCGATGCTTTACAGGATGTTTGCACAGGCACAATCTTTATCCGCGTCCTGAGCTTTTCTGCTTATTCGTGAGTGAGCGTTGCATAAACCATGCGTGCAGATTTTTCATGAATACACATTCCGGGTAAAAGTTTTCGGTCTGCTTGTGTAACCGAAAGGTTTCATTTAAATTTGTAACCGATCAGTTACATATAATACATGAGACGAGACGTATTTCAGGCTATAGCAGACCCCACCCGGAGGGAAATTATCAATCTGATTGCACGCCAATCACTGAACTTAAATGCTGTGGCAGAGAATTTTGATGTGAGCCGACCAGCTATTTCAAAGCATATCAAGATCCTGACCGAATGTGGACTTATTGTAATTAAACAGCAGGGACGGGAGCGTTATTGCGAAGCGCGGCTAGAGAAATTAAACCAAGTGTCGGACTGGGTAGAGCAGTATAGCAAGTTCTGGACTGAGAAACTGGATTCTTTGGAAGTATATCTGAACAATCTACAAAAACAAAAGAGAAAGCATGGCAACAAAAAATGAAAGCAACAACGATATGGCTGCACGCTCGGTCGTGATTACCCGCATTCTTCAGGCTCCGCGTGAGCTCGTGTTTGAAGCCTGGACCGATCCGCAGCATCTTCTTCAATGGTGGGGCCCTAAGGGATTTACCAACACGTTTCTTGAGTATGATCTGCGTGTTGGTGGTCAGTGGCGGTTTGTCATGCACGGACCTGACGGTGTGGATTATCCTAACCTGATTGTTTTTAAGGAAATAGCAAAGCCTGAACGGCTGGCCTATACGCATGGATCAGGCGATCCGAATGATGCTTCACAATTTGAAGTAGTGGTTACCTTCGAAGAGCTGGGAGACAAAACCAGGCTTACCATGAACAGCATCTTCCCCACCCGGGAAGCCCGTGATTTTGTGGTGCGCGAGTTCCACGCTATAGAAGGAGGAAACCAGACGGTAGATCGCCTCGAAGAGCGACTCGCATTAATGACCGGCGAAAATGTAGCGCAACGCTAAAGTATATATTTCAATAACCTTTTAACATAAACAAGATACTTATGGATAATACTCCTTTTGTCATCGAACGCACTTACAATGCACCCGTGGAGTCGGTCTGGAAAGCCCTTACGGATAAGAATGAAATGAAGCAATGGTACTTTGACCTGGCGGAGTTCAAACCTGAAGTAGGATTTGAGTTTCAGTTTACAGCCAAAGGTAAGGATGGTAAAGAATTTATACACCTTTGTAAAGTAACCGATGTAGTGAAAGGCCAGAAGCTTAGTTATAGCTGGCGTTACAAAGGTTATGAAGGAAACTCGCTGGTAACATTTGAGCTTTTCAAAGAAGGCAACCAGACGCGGTTAAAGCTTACGCACGCAGGCCTCGAAACATTCCCGGCAAGCGAGGACTTTGCAAGAAAGAACTTTGTGGAAGGATGGACTTACATTACCGGCACATCGCTGAAGCAATACCTTGAAAAGATGCTTAGTCAGACCGTTACGACCTGACTAGCAAGAGCATAATTTTAAGAATCAATGTTTCTCCGGATGGTTTCGTGAAAGGAACCATCCGTTTTTATGTCAGCTGATTATTTGGATGCTGGTATATAAATCTGCCACTCGTTGACAATGTGCTCAGAAAAAACAGGAAGTAAAAGATTCTTGCATGGCCGAAATATATATATACATCTCACGGGCGACCTGCCGCTAACATTTTGCAATGCTGGCGGCAGGTAGTGCTAGCGTTGTGCCTGCACTGGGAATAAAGTTAAAAACTAGTTCCCATGATTGCTGCTGAATGAATCGCGATACATTTTCCAGCCTTTGTCTGTTTTCTTCCAGAGCACGAGAAATTTACCATCATCGAACATCACGTTGCTGGCATCGAACGATTGCCATAATCCTTCTTCGGTAACAAATCCATCGCCTGAGCCATATAGCTGCATGGTGATGAATTTTCCATTGCGTAAGCCGATCTGATCGTATGCGACCCGAAAGAATTTGGCAACGGCATCTATACCACACAAGGCGGGTGTACCGGGCGGCATAATGCAGCAGTCTTCCGCATAGCGTTCTATAAAAATGGATGAGTCACCTTTCGCGAAAGCCTGAAAGTAAATGTCGTTGCTGGCTGCAATTGCTTTTTTAGCTTCTTCCAGGTTGGAGCTGTTTTCAGAGAGCGCTATGCTGCATCCGCATAGCCATGCGGTGATCAAACCGACCAGGAGTGAAATAAGAAATTTGCTTGCTTTTATACAGTTGTTGTTTTGCTGTTTATAATTTGTTGAGCAAAACTAGTACAGCCACCCTGGCTACACTTGTATAAAACGGAACACATTGTATGATGCTTTTGATTAGAAAGAAAAACGAGCTGGTATTTATAAATAAAAAAAGTCCTGCACGTGCAGGACTTTGAATGAAGGAGCAGCAGCGTATAACGTCAGGTGCTGATCTTTAATGCTATATTTAATCGTTCAGCTACATTATCCCAGTTTACAATGGGAAAGAGATTGTCTACAAATTCGGCCCTGCGATTTCTGTATTTTAAATAGTAGGAGTGTTCCCACACATCAATGACAAGCAAAGGAATGACGCCCCACTGCGTGAGCTTTTCATGATTCTCGCATTGCAACACCGTGAGCTTATCAGTATAAGGCTGATACCCTACTATACCCCAGCCGTTTCCATCAACACCTTTGGAAGTTTTGGCAATCAGTGTTTTGAGCTTATCGTAGGAACCAAAGTCTTTTTCAATCTGCTTTAATAATTTACCGGATGGATCACTCTTCTTGTTGGTGAGGTTCGTCCAGAAGATAGTGTGAAGAATATGCGATGACAAATGAAAGGATAACTTTTTAGTCCAGTAATCAACAGTGTCGAGATTGTTTTGATCTACCGCCTGTTTAATCATCTGCAGATCTTTATTGGCAGCTTTTACGGCATCGCCATGATGAAATGTATAGTGCAGATGTACCGTTTCCTGGTCCATGGCGGGTTCCAGAAAATTTTCAGTATAGGGCAAAGGTTGCAAAGCGAAGTTGCCATCTTTATCGGTGAGCTTGTCCATGCCTGTTTGTTGCAGGCTTTCCGTAAATACACTGTTGGCAGGCAGTATGCCCAGCAACGCTGATGTTTTGATGAATTCGGAGCGGTTCATAGTATGTTTTTAAAAAGTATACCTGCAAGTGCCGCAACAATAATAATGAGCGGCTCTGGAATTTTTTTAAATATAGTCAATACTGCAATTGTTGCAGCAGCCATACCCAGTGTTGGAATATCGGTTAGCGTTCTTTTGCCCAGCACCAGTACAGCGCCTGCAATGGCGCCGATTGCCGCAGCGGTTACGCCATCTACAAATGCTTTTATAGCCGGGTGTTTTCCGTACTTTTTAAAATAAGGTGCTGGTATAACTGTAAACAAGTAACAAGGTACAAACGTGGCGAGTGCTGCTATGCAGGCACCTGGTATACCAGCTACCAGATAGCCGATAAATCCTACAGTAATCACTACCGGCCCCGGAGTGATCATCGCTACGGCTACTGCATCAAGAAACTGCTGTTCGGTGAGCCAGTGGTATTCTTTCACTACTCCTCCATATAAAAACGGAACAATGGCAAGGCCGCTCCCAAAAACAAAAGCTCCGGCTTTGGTAAAGAACCAGGCGATCTCTGCAAGCCTGGAAGATGTTGCTACCGGCTGCAGTTGTAACAGAAATGCAGGTATAAATCCATTTGCAGCGGAAGAGAACCCTCGTGGCGGTGCTTTAACGAACCACACAACGACACCTGCTATTAACATGGCGGCCAGTAATTCTTCTTCCGTTACGAAGGTTACCATGGCAAGCACTACAAATATACTCCAGAGCAACATGTCTTTACCGAGATTCTTGGTAGTAAGCTTATAACTTCCCAGGGCAATGATGCCGATTACCGCCGCGCCAACACCGTAGAATACAGCTTGCATCCAAAAGAGTCCGCCGTAGAGTGTATAGATATACCCGATAACAATTACCATCAGGAAGGAGGGAAGCACAAACGCAATGCCTGCAAGCGTGGCACCTTTTAACCGGTAATGAACATAGCCCAGATATATAGCGAGCTGTGCAGCCAGTGGTCCTGGTGCAAGCTGCGATAAGGCGAGTCCTTCTTTGTAATCATCTTCGCTGATCCATTTTTTGTTCTCCACAAGATCGCGATGCATATAACCTACCAGTGCCACCGGGCCACCAAAACCCCATGTGCCAAGTTTCAGAAAATAGATAACCAGGTCTTTCAGTGAATAAGGTTGCATAATATTGATATCTCAGGGCAATTTATTTGCAGTAGCGAGGAATGAATAGAACAGAATTTACTTTTTGAATAATCTTTACTTTTTGAAGGATTAATCTTCCGCTAAAGAAAAATATGGTAGCTGGCGAAGTCCATTGAACGCAGGCCATGGAATAGTCGTGCAGGATAAATTACAAAGTACCGGCAGCGCTATTTACGCGTGGATTACGTGTAATATTTGGCAAAAACTTTTTGATTGGGATATCCGGAAAGTTTGTTGCTGCCGGTTTTTATTGCTTAACTTATAATGTGAAATCTATCTACTCGTGAAACGGTTCAGTAAATGGCTTATTCGCATCTCCATCGGAGTGATTACGGTGTTGTTTGTTGTAAACTTTTTGGTTACACTTTACAATAACACAATCATTGAGGAGAATCGGGTACAGCAGCTGGAAGCTGAAAGAATAAAAATTACCGTATCGCATTTTGCTATCGAGATCATTCACAACATAGATCTGGGTGTGCGGAGCTTTGCGCTCTTTAAAGAAGAGAAATACCTCTTCCCGTTATATATCGCATTACATGCAAAAGACTCACTGTTTAATGTGGCAGCCCTCGCTTTGCAAAAGCAGGGATACAATCTGAAAGAGTTTAACCGCCTGCGCGATTCGGTTGAATCGTATGCTAATCTTAACCTGCATTTAGTGGAGCTTCTGCACCAGCATGAAACCGAAAAATTCATGAAGCTGGCCAATAAAGATCGCGGCTATCGTCTATACCTGCAGTATGATGCTGTAGTAAAAGATATTAATGCTTTTGAAGATCGTATCGCCGAGCGCGCCAAACAACGCTATCGCGAAGCTGAGCGAAATAATTACCTGTTGCAGGCAATCCTGTTTTTTATCGCTGTGCCTACATTGGTGATTACCACGTATCATACGTATCAGAAATTCAAGTATGAAGTAGCGTTGCGAAAAGCGGAGGTTGAAAAATCGATTTTGCTGATTAATCATAATCAAGAGCTGGAGCGGGGCATACAGGAACGCACAAAAGAAATTGAAGCTGCCAGAGATTTACTGCAGGCGCAGCACGATGAAATACTGGCACAGCATGAAGAGATCATTACGCAAAATGATGTGCTGCAAAAGCAAAGTTTTGTGTTGGCAGAGCAAAATGAAGAGCTAATGCGCTCCAGGCATGAACAATTGGATCTGTATACCAAAAGTCTGCTGGAAAAATCAGAATTGATTGCACGTTTGAACGAAGAGATCGAATCGAGCAAAGTAACGAGCAACGGTATTGACCAGGAGAAACTGGCTAATTACAATGAAGTATTGAACACAACCATTCTCACGGAAGATGATTGGGAAAAGTTCAAAAAAACTTTCGAGGCGGTATATCCGCTTTTCTTTGCGAATCTTCGGTTCCGGTTTCCGGAAATTACTTCTTCAGAATTACGATTATCGGCATTAATCAAGCTTAGTCTGTCAATGAAAGAAGCTGCCAACACATTGGGCATATCCGAACAAAGCGTTAAAAAATCGCGGAACAGATTACGGAAGCGTTTTGAATTGAGCGAAGAGGATTCGTTGGAAAAATTTATTCGAACGTTGTAAAATAGGCTCGCATGGTTAAACATATTCAATGAATAACCGATGTTTAAACGATAGCAGTTTAATCATTTGAATATGCTCCCTGAGAGCCTTATCAGCAATTCCCTGATTCTGCTAAGACAAATACTGATCGCATAGCGCATGATATGATTCCCGTGAGAATATCACCCTGTTCATTTGCGCTGAAAAAGGCAGTTTCCCTGAAAACTTCGCAAGCATAGAGGAAAAAATTACACACTATAGCAGATATATACTTTAGCCATTGATGTAGTGCATTATGAAGCCTCGTAAATTCTGATTTTTTGAAAATCAGGATTCCCCTGATTTGTACCCCACCCAGAGCCTGCATCTTTGTTCTATAAAACAAGCCACTCGTTATGAGAACTCTCAAAAATTCGACCGACTCTTACCGACCACTGTTTATTGATTTTGATGCTTTCACCGATGGTGATCCTGATTTCAAAAAGGAGATCACAGAACTGATGATCGACAACCTGTTGGAAATGCAGCAGGTGTTGGCCGTTGCCAGCAAACAAAAAGATGATGTGGCGTTTCATAAAGTATGCCACAAGATTAAAGCCACCCTGGAAATGCTTGAAGACAAGGAACTGTTGGAAATTGTGGAGATACTGAAAGCAGATGTAAGCCATGCAGAGCAAGCCGCGCAGCTCGACCGGGTGTGTCGCGATATTATCGTGAGCCTGCAACACAGCAATTAGCGAATATAGTATAACTCGTTTAGCTAACAGGAATTTTCTATGGACGAGTCTGCAGCAGACAAAATCAATATATTTCTTACGATAGATCGTCAGACTATTAATAATTACTTTAATAGCCACGATCCGGCTCCCATTTACAAACGTCAGCTGAGTCACCAGTTGGAGGAATATATTGAGACATCGGTTCTCACGGCCAAACGATACTCCGCTATATTTTACAAATTCAAATGTATCAGCGAGATCGACAAGCAATATGCACAACCGCTGATGTATGCCATTCGCGCACATTACCAGAAAAAAAAGGAAATGCGCGAGAAGGAGTTCAAGCGATTTAAAACCAGAAGCTGGATGTTGTTAGGCATCAGCTTGCTCATGGTACTGATCTGTCAGGGTTTTGTGCCTATGTTCCTGGATGAACATAACCGTCTTCACACTGCCTTCGCCAACAGCCTCGACATCTTTAGCTGGGTGCTTCTTTGGCGGCCGATTGATCTGCTTATCTTTTACTGGAATCCACACCTGAAAGACATCTCGTTACTGAATAAACTGGCCACAGCGGAACTAATTGTAATAGAAAATGAAAAGTAGTATCGTTAGCATAGCGTTGGTATATATAGTCTTTGGTGCAACACATGTGTTGGCACAAACGGGACTTGAGCAATACTATTATGTGCAAAAGCAGAAGCCGGTGGAGTTTGTGCCCATCGTTAGCTATCAAACACGTTCTAACTGGTATGCCGAAGCGAGGTATAACTATGAAGAGAACAATACTTTTTCGCTTTATGCCGGAAAAACATTTGAAGGCACACATAAGAAGTTTAATTACTCATTTACTCCTATATTAGGTTCTGTATTTGGCGAGTTCAGGGGCGCATCCACCGGTGTGAATGTGGCCATGGATCTGAAGAATCTTTTCTTTTCATCGCAAGCGCAGTATACATTTTCGCCCGGCAACCCGGAGAGTGATTTTTGGTTCAGTTGGTCAGAGCTGGGATATGAAGTGTCGCCCTGGTTGTATTTTGGCCTGAGCATGCAGCATACGCACATGTTGCAAGGCAATGCCAATCAGTTGGAGCAGGGAGCTGTAGTAGGTTTTTCTTTTGGAAAGTGGACTGTACCGATCTATAGCTTCAGCACATTTAGCAGCAGCCGGTATTTTGTGCTCGGTATAAATCTGGGTATCGGTAGTAACAAGAAAGCCTAACATCAAAAATGATAATGACTTCTGTTCTTACTATAGCATTATTTGATCTCTTTTGCCAGGCTCCCCTTTGGTTGCAGATTACCATAGTGGGTGGGGCGCTGAGTATTATAACCATCTTCTTTACTGTAAAATTAAACCGGTTAAAACACCAGAAGCTGGAGCTGATGCGCCAGCTGAATGAGAAGTCTGAACTACTGCTTTATGCAGGCAAGAGAGAAGCCAAGATTTTGGCAGAACGTGTGGAAGTAGAACATTCCAAGAAAGATTTATTGAGCCGTATCAACCACGAGATACGCACCCCTATGAATGGTATTATGGGCATGGTTACGTTGCTATCGGAAACATCGCTCACCAACGAGCAGCGCGATTTTAACGATACCATCCGCAATTGCAGTGAGAGCCTGCTTACCGTTATCAATGATATATTGTTCAGCGATATACTGGCGCATGCCAAAGTAGAGTCTAACGTAGCAGAGCTGCAGCAGAAGGATTTCGACCTTCGTAATGCTATCGAAGAAGTGTTCGATATTTTTGCCACGCAGGCTGCACAAAAAGATATAGAACTTATATACCAGGTAGACCATCGCATTCCTGCACAGATCATCGGCGATAACTTGCGCGTGCGCCAGGTGCTGACGAATCTGGTAGAGAATGCAGTAAAATTCACCAAGCAGGGAGAGATCTTTGTTGAAGTATGGGTGCGTAATGAAGATGCCAACGGTGTGATGGACCTGGGCTTTGAAGTGCGCGACTCCGGTATAGGTATATCTGACCGGGAGCTCCGCTATATCATGAGTACCATTACACAATCGGGTGCGCAGCAAAATGGTATCGGATTGTTCCTCTGCAATCGCCTTGTAGACATCATGGGAGGTACATTTGGTATAGAAAGCTGGGAGGACGAAGGTACGGTTGTAAAATTCAATATACCGGTTAATAAAGGAACACACGAGTTGCGCAGTAACCCTGATATGGTAGGCGTGGAAGGAAAGAAAGTTCTTATTGTAGAAGACAACGCTACACTGCGCAACGTGTTGAAAGAAGAGATCGCCTACTGGAAACTGGTGCCGGTAGTAGCTGAGTCGGGCGCACAGGCTATCGAGATACTGTCGCACGGTTCGGATATAGATCTCGTACTGGTAGAAATGCAAATGCCGGGTATGGATGGTATGGTATTGTCGCAAACGGTGCGTCAGCTTTATCCCACACTGCCTATTGTACTGATCAGCGTAGGTGGCGATGAAAGCAGCAAAAAACATCCGGATATATTCAGCTCGGCCGTGAGCAAACCAATCCGCCAGGAGAAATTAAGTCAGCATATACTCAGTGCCTTGCTGAATAGAGGCGATGCATCGATGGTAGATAAAGCACCGGCCAAACCGAAGCTTACTGCTGATTTTGCAAAGAAATACCCGTTGCGCATTCTCATTGCCGAAGACAACCGCATGAATCAAAAACTGGCTATGCGCATACTCGGTAAATTAGGATACGATCCGGATATAGCCGAGAATGGTAAAGAAGTGCTGGAAGAAGTAAGTAAAGAAAATTACGACATCATTTTAATGGATGTTCAGATGCCGGAGATGGATGGACTGGAAGCAACCCGCATGATTCGTGTGTGTCTCGAAAACCAGCCCGTTATTATAGCGATGACAGCAAACGCCATGCAGGGCGATCGCGAGGAATGTATCAAGGCCGGAATGGAAGATTATATCAGCAAGCCGGTAAACATGGATGAACTCGTGATCATGCTTGAAAAGTGGGCGGTGCAGATCAAAGTGAAACAATAATGTAACGACAACAAACATGTTAGCGGTAAAGATTACCAATGCCCATCGGGTATATACCTTCATTATTACCCTGCTGGTAATGGTATGGACACAATCCTTTGTTTGCGGACAGGATTTGAACTTTACGCACCTTGGCAAGCGTGAAGGGCTTTCGCATAGCAACGCGGTATGTATATATGAAGACAGCCGCGGGTTCATGTGGTTTGGTACGAGCGATGGTTTGAATAAATATGATGGTTATACATTCTCGGTGTACCGCAACAATGCCAAAGACAAGAAATCGCTGAGTAATAATTTTATTAATGCTATAGCCGAAGATGCGCAGGGCAATTTATGGGTGGCTACGTCTGGCGGAGGCATAAGTAAATTCAATCGCGACAAGGAGAACTTTACGCAATACAAGCACGATTCCAAAAAAAACAATACAATTTCAGATAACGAGGTGCAGAGCATTATGCTGGATCATGAGCAGCATTTGTGGATTGGCACCGAGAACGGTGGTCTGGATGTATATGATATCAAAGCGAATACGTTTATTCACTACAAGCACAACAAAGCTGATCCGTCAAGCCTGGCCAGCAATTCTGTTACGGCTATATATGAAGACCACCAGCACAACATTTGGATAGGAACGCCCGGGGGTATAGATTTTTTTGATCGCAGACGTAAAACTTTTTCGCATTTTTTCCATGACGCGAAAAACCCGGCATCGCTGGGGAACAATTTTGTAAAAGTAATTTTCGAAGATCGCCAGCATCAGCTCTGGATTGGAACGCAGGGCGGTGGCCTGGATAAACTGGATACAACATCCCATCGCTTTCAGCATTATACTCAGGCAAATGGACTGGCGAGCAACTTTGTGATGGCAATCAACGAAGATGATGAAGGTAATATCTGGGTGGGGACTGAAAATGGCGGACTTAGTATACTGAAGCACAATGCTTCATTTTTCGTTTCATACTATCACGATGATATAGACCCGGAAAGCCTGAGTATAAATTCAATATGGTCGATATACAAAGATTTACGCGGCAACATGTGGGTAGGTACATTTTCGGCTGGTATAAATCTGTGCAGAAAAGAT
Source organism: Ohtaekwangia sp. (assembly GCF_036786105.1). Taxonomy (NCBI): domain Bacteria; kingdom Pseudomonadati; phylum Bacteroidota; class Cytophagia; order Cytophagales; family Fulvivirgaceae; genus Ohtaekwangia; species Ohtaekwangia sp. The sequence continues at coordinate 21,444 of NZ_DAIQRQ010000040.1, read as the reverse complement.
GGCTCGCGGTTTACACACTACCGGCACACATCAAATCCACAAAGCCTTAGCAGTAATAAGGTACTGCATATCTTTGAAGACTCCAGGAATAGTATATGGATAGGCACGGACGGAGGCGGATTAGACCAGTTTGATCGAAGCACCGGAAGGTTCAAACATTTTCGCCACCAACCCGGAAACGCAGCCAGTATATGCAGCGATTATGTGTTGCATGTGGAAGAAGACAGTCATGGTAATCTCTGGATCGGTACGTGGGGCAGCGGCATTACAGTATATAACCCGGCAAAAAACAGTTATACGCATTTTAAAAACGATCCGAACGACCCGACCAGTATCAACTGTAACAACGTGTGGACGTTTCATGAAGACCGGAACAAGAATATATGGATTGGTACATACTTCGGCGGACTTAATCTCTATAATCCGAAAGACCATTCCTTTACGCATTTTGTACATGACGAAAACGATCCGAATAGCATTGGTGGTAACAAAGTATACCTGATCTACGAAGATACCCGTGGCTACCTCTGGGTAGGTACACAAGGTAACGGATTAGACCGCCTCGATCCTGCTACCGGAAAATTTATACACTTCCAGCATCAGGATAGTGGCAACAGTATCAGCAACAATTCGGTGAACCAGATACTGGAAGACAGAAAAGGTAATCTGTGGATCAGCACCATGTCGGGTTTGAATTATTTTGATATACATACCGGTAAATTTACAGTTTACCACACAACGGATGGTTTGCCGAGCGATGCCACGTATGGTATAGTGGAAGATGATCGCGGTAATTTATGGATCGGCACCAATAATGGCTTATCAGAACTTGATCCGCGCACGCGCAGGTTTCACAACTTTGGCAGCGCTGATGGTTTACAATGCACAGAATTTAAACAGAGTGCTTTTCTGAAAAGCCGATCAGGCGCCCTGTATTTCGGGGGGGAGAACGGATTTATAGAGTTTTATCCGGATAGTATTGCGCATCCGAGTAGCAATCATTACGAAGTGCCCATGATCTTAACCGATTTCCGGTTATTCGATGATAAGGTTGCCATAGCAGAAAACATCAAGGTATCACCGCTTGTAAAGAGCATCACCGAAACAGAATCTATAACATTACCCTATAACAGTGACGTGATTTCATTTGAATTTGCAGCGCTCAACTATATAGATAACGACCGGAAAGTATATACCTATATGCTGGAAGGATTTGACAAACAGTGGAGTCATACACGCACCAGCCGCAGTGTAACGTATACCAACCTTGATCCGGGTAATTATACTTTCAAGGTAAGGGGCATGGACAGTGAAGGCAACTGGACTACAAAAGCCCGGCAATTGAAGCTTACCATTACGCCACCGTTTTGGCGAACGTGGTGGTTTGGCGCATCAGTAATATTTATAGTGGCCGGCGCTGTGATGATAGTAGCCGGGGTGCGCATGCGCAGCATCAATCAACAACGTGAAGAGCTGGAGCGGCAGGTAGCGATACGCACGGCCGAAGCCATTCAGCGCAAGGAAGCATTGGAAGAACAGGCCGAAGATATGCAGGTGCTGAACGAGCAGTTGCAGGCCCAGGCCCGGTTTCTGCAGCAGATCAATGATCAGGTGCAACAGCAGCGCGAAGATGCAGAGGCTGCCCGCACGGAAGCAGAGCGTGCCAACCAGGCAAAGAGTATATTTCTGGCTACGATGAGTCACGAGATACGCACACCTATGAATGGCGTGCTCGGCATGGCAGCACTGCTGGCAGAGACTACGTTAACACCGGAGCAGCGCGAATATACGAACACCATTCGCGGAAGTGGCGAAGCACTGCTCACCGTTATCAACGATATACTCGATTTCTCGAAGATAGAGTCCGGTAATTTTGAGCTTGATTATCACAGCTTTGATCTGCGCCAATGTATAGAAGGTGTTATGGATGTGTTCTCCGGTAAAGCAGCTCAGTTGGGCATAGACCTGGTATACTATATCGATCCGCAAATACCGCAGCAGATCATCAGCGATAGTCATCGGCTACGCCAAACGCTGCTGAACCTGGTAGGGAATGCAATGAAGTTTACACACCAGGGCGAAGTTTTTGTAAGTGTAAATTTACAGCGTGCCCATAACGATGCGCTGACACTCTCGTTCCAGGTAAAAGATACAGGTATCGGTATACCTGCTGATAAATTATCGCGGTTGTTTAAAGCTTTTACGCAGGTAGACTCATCAACTACACGTAAGTATGGTGGCACAGGCCTCGGGCTGGTCATCAGTCAGCGCCTCGTAGAATTGATGGGCGGAGCCATTGATGTTGAAAGTGAATCCGGTATAGGCACCACCTTTACCTTTACCATCACCTGTACCGCCAGCAGTGAACTAACCAAAGTGCAGCATGTTGTTACAATTGACTGTGATGATAAAAAGGTATTGATCGTAGATGATAATCCTACCAACCTGCGCATACTCAAGAGCCAGCTCACCCAATGGAAACTTATACCAACACAGGCATCCTCCGGGCAGCAGGCGCTGGATATACTTTCGGCATCGGAAAAATTTGATCTCATTATAACCGATATGCAAATGCCGGATATAGATGGTGCGCAATTAACGCGTATCATAAAAGAGGGCCGCACAGATGCTCCGGTAATTCTGCTTAGTTCTATTGGCGATGAAAATAAAATGCAGGATACCGGTTTGTTCTCGTCCGTGCTTAGCAAGCCCATAAAACAGCGGCCGTTGCAACAGGCTATATATGCTGCATTGCGCCCTGCAGAGCGGGTAGTGGTAGCAGCTCCGGACGTTGCAGCCAAACCATTATTGTCAGAAGAGTTTGCAAACAAGTATCCGCTGCGCATATTGATTGCAGAAGATAACCCGGTAAATCAGAAATTATCCACCCGGATTCTGAACAAGCTGGGATATACCAACGTAGAGATTGCGCAGAATGGTTTGGAAGCCATTGAGAAGTTTGATGAGGATTTTTACGATCTGATCCTGATGGATATGCAGATGCCGGAAATGGACGGGCTCGAAGCTACGCGCATGATCCGCTCAAAACGATATCACCAGCCCGTGATCATCTCCGTAACAGCCAACGCCATGCAGGGCGATTGGGATCAATGTATGAAGGCTGGCATGGATGATTACGTGAGCAAGCCTATAAAGATAGAAGCGCTGGTAACCGTTCTTGAAAAATGGGCGCTTCACCTACAGGAAAAAGGAAATATCGCTATATAGAATTTATAACGATAAAAACTGACAACTATATTTATTCAATACTGCGGAGTAACGTTTAACACAACCGTATATGGCTAAAAGACTTCTTCTCATCATTTATCTGCTTCTTCAACTTATCATTGGTGTCCGTGCGCAGGTAAATGCCACGGATCGCAATGAAATTGAAAACGCTTTGATCAGAAAAAGTATTGATACCGCCATAGTGAATAAAGTATAGTTGCCAGCAAGTTCTTTATTTTAATTTACGCTCCAGCGCTTCGAGGCGTTTATTCTGTTCTTCCAGTTGTTTTTTAAGACCATCGATAATCACCTGCTGTTCTTTTACTGCGTTGATCAATATATAGGTAACAGCATTTGAATTATAGTTGAGATACTCTGTATTCGTTTCCGTGTCGCGGAAGGTGCCAATGGTATAGGGGGCTATCTCCTGCATCTCTTGTGCAATAATGCCAACGTAGCTCTTTCCATCATTCGGCAGGCCTGCGGCCCCGGTATATTTGAATGATACGGGTTTGATCTTGTTTATCACGCTCAATCCGTCTGTAAACGGTATGATATCTTTTTTCAGTCGTCTGTCAGAAGGCGAACTCCAGTTTCCGCCTCCGGGCTTCACAGCATCGTCACTGCCGAGGTGTAACAAGTGGCTTGGATTGTTGGTGCCTAAACCTACAAAACCGGCAGTGGTAATGCGCACCCTTTCCAGACCATTGGCCGTATTGGTTCCCAGTGTGCCACCTGTTGGGTTGGTAAAAAATACAAGGTCTTTTCCAGGTGTACCATTTCCTATTTTAAAATCATTGGCATTCGCATACAGGTAAGCCAGGTTCGCACCATTTAAAACGTTACTGTTCCCGTTGGCATATCCTGCACTGTTTATACCCATGTCTATATATACCGAATTTTCGGTTCCGTTATTTGCGGTGGCAACAATATCAGAGCTGGAGAGTGCTCCGTTAGAAGTGTTCTGCACATTTACTTCGAGGAAGTCGTTTATGGCACCTATTATATTCAATGCAGTTTGTGTTGTTCCTGCATCGATCAATACTTTTTCATCGGTAATAGCGGTAGGGCCTATCGCCAGACTTCCGGTGTTAGTCAGGCGCATGGCTTCGGTGTTGTTGGTAATGAATGGCAGATCAAAATTAGAGGTCGTGCCAATGGAATGAACAGCCGTCACGTTGTTCCCATCCAATGCCCAGGAAGCAGACCCCACAACAGAAGCGGGCGTTACCCAGCTGGGAGCAGTACCCGCACCGCTGGATTGCAAAATATACCCTGCGGTTCCTGCATTGTTGTTGGGCATTAACGCCCCGCTGAAGCGAACGTTACCGGTTATATCGAGTGCCTCTGTAGGGGTTGTTTTATTAATACCTACTTTTCCGGTTCCATCAATGCGCATTCTTTCATTGGCAGTAGCAAATCCGCCGGTAAAAAATCGCATTGATCTGGAAGCGGTTCCATTACCAATAAGAAAATCAGTTCCGGTGGAGTATAGATAAGCTGTATTGGCCCCGGCCAATATCGGTAACGAAGTGTTGGTATAACTTCCTGAATTTATACCCATATCGATATAGTTGGTTGTCTCTGAGCCGTTATTTGACGTAGCTACTACATCCGAGCTCGCACTACCGCCGGATGAATTGTTCTTAACGTTTATCTGCAGGTAATTATCAATGCTGCCTTTGCCCGTCATTAAATTATAAGAAGATGTTGTTCCTGCATCCACCAGTAATTTTTCAGGATTAGTTCCGTCAAATGTATTGGAGCCCAACCCCAGATTTCCGCTTGTAGTAAGGCGCATGTGTTCGGTGTTGTTGGTGATAAAAGGAAGATCGAAGTTCGAAGTAGTACCGAAGTTGCGTGCGGCAGCAACGCTGTTACCATCCAGTGCCCAGCCGTTGGTGCTTACCAGGGTAGAAGGAGAGACCCATGTAGGTGCTGCACCTGTTCCGCCCGATTGCAATAAAAATCCGGAAGTACCTGCAGCATTATTAGGCATTAGTGCACCACTAAAACGGAAGTTACCGGTTATATCGAGTACCTCTGTGGGGGTTGTTTTGTTAATACCTACTTTTCCGGTTCCATCAATGCGCATTCTTTCATTGGCAGTGGCAAAGCCACCGGTAAAGAAGCGAATCGGTTTAGATGCAGTTCCATTACCAATTACAAAGTCGTTTCCGGTTGAGTATAGATAGGCTGTATTTGCACCACTCAGTACAGGGAATGATACATTGGTGTAGCTTCCTGAATTTATACCCAAATCTACATAGTTGGTTGTTTCTGAGCCGTTGTTGGAAGTAGCTACTAAATCCGAACTAGCACTACCGCCGGCAGAATTGTTCTTAACGTTTATCTGCAGGTAATTATCAATGCTGCCTCTGCCTGTCATTAAATTATAAGAAGATGTTGTTCCTGCATCCACCAGTAATTTTTCAGGATTCGTGCCGTCAAATGTATTGGAGCCCAACCCCAGATTTCCGCTTGTAGTAAGGCGCATGCGCTCAGTGTTGTTGGTGATGAAGGGAAGATCGAAGTTGGAAGTAGTACCGAGGCTGCGTGTAGTGGCTACGCTGTTACCATCGAGTGCCCAGCCGGTGTTGCCTATAAATGTAGAGGGAGAGACCCACGTAGGAGCCGTGTTTGTTCCGGCTGATTGTAATATATACCCGGATGTACCGGCCAGATTGTTAGGCATCAATGCACCGCTAAACCGAAGATTACCGGTAACATCCAGAGCTTCTGTAGGGCTTGTATTCCCAATACCTACACGCCCCGTTGAAGAGGTTGCGATCAGCAGCGACCATGCACTTCCATTCCAGTAATAGTATCCCGGCACAACATTGTTGGGCGCTGTTCCGGCTGTGGCTGTATTATATACCAAGAGACTGGTAACGGGCGATGTAACTGGCGTTGTAACATTTGTGGCTGTCAGCGCCACACGGGGAATCAATACTCCTGAGTTAGTAGACGACACATCAAGCATAGCAGAAGAAGCCGGCGCAGCACCTGTAGAATTTATACCAATATTTTGTGCCAGCCCCACCGAAAAACCGATTGTGTAGAGTAAAATAACCAATTTAAACTTTTTCATGCCGGAGGGATTTATGTTAACGTATTTGATTTCTTAAAACGAAAACTCCATGTACAAACCGAATGTATAGCCAAGAGCATTGTATCAGGGACTGCTGATTTGCTTATGTTAAAGTATATCTTTTTTGTCAATGAAAATAGTGTGCAACGCTAAGTTGTTCTTAAATAATTTTTGTATGGTGAATTGTTTAAACATTATTTCATACTTAATAGTAATCCTCTATATATTTATATACTGATCTGCCTGGAGGCCAAGAAATGTAATAGTTCGTGTTGTATAGTCTGGTGTACCGATCGCTGTGGTAAAATCGCCTGGCATCGGTAGTTGTTATCGAAGATCGTTCAAACAAGCTTTTGTATTCCATTGTGGTGCTTTGTTTAGACCGTCCGTTGCTGTTATAGCCTTCTTCGTACGTATACAATTTTGACAGAAGTTATTCGCCGAATAGAAATTGATGTTATATGCTATATATAGAGAGGAAGTCAACTGCTTTCATCCTGGCAATTTTTATATGTATTAGCGTTGCTGATCTGCAAGCGCAGGCAAGACTGGTGCTGAACGGTGCCACTATGACCATTTCACAAGGCGCTATGCTTGTGATTGATAATCCCAATGCCAATGCCATTACGCGCAACAGCGGCTATATTACCAGTGAGCGCGCCGGTAACATGATCAAGTGGAACATCGGTACATCTACCGGTACCTATATTATACCCTGGGGATATAGCGGTGACTATATTCCTGTATCATTCACACCTTCGGATGCTACAGGCAGTGGTTATTTTCTTTTTGCAACCTATCGCACATTGAACTGGAACAACGCAGGCAGCCTTCCTCCGGGCGTAACCAATTTCGATGGATCGACTGGTGATCAGTCTGCCTTCGCGGTAGACCGATTCTGGGAAATAAACCCGCAGGGATATACTGCTAAACCTTCGCTGTCATCACTGAGCTTTACCTATCGCGATGACGAATATACAGCTACCGGCAATACCATTGATGAGTCGCAGCTAAAGCCCGAGCGGTGGAACAGCACGCTAAGCTCGTGGATAGATTTCTCGGCAACATCTACCGTAAATACAGCAACCAATACGGTTACCGCCAGTGTTGTAGATCAGGCTGATCTGTTCCCCTGGTGGACACTTTCATCTTCACCCTTAAACCGGTATTGGGTTTCCCCCGCGTTATCCAACTGGAACAATCGGGCTAACTGGTCTATTGCACCGGGGGGCCAGGGCGGAGCTACAGTTCCCGGAAGCAGCGATGTTGTTATATTTGACGGAGCCAATGACGGTGATTGTTCAATAGATGCTGCGGTCGATATAAAATCACTGGATGTGCAGGCAAACTATAGCGGCACGATCGATCAGGGAGCTCACAGCTTTATCGTAAACGGAGATGCTACCTTTACCGGTGGCACATTTCAGGGAGGTTCAGCGCTGGTGCAGGTAGCGGGTAGTCTGGCCATTACAGGTACAACGTTTCGGTCAACAAGCGATACGCTGGATGTAAAAGGTGATTTTACATTCAGTGAAGGCACCTTCTATCACAACGATGGTACCGTAAAATTTTCAGGGGCTGCTGCAGATACACCACAACTCATCAACGGAGATTTTCCGGCTACATTCAATGATATATACATTACCAATGCTGCATCCAATGCAGGCGTAAGCATCGAAAGCAATGAACAGCTTGAGGGTATATTAACCTTGGCGCCCAATGCCATGCTTGACGCAGATGGTGCAAGTGATGCGGCTATATTTACACTGCTGTCAACATCGGATGATCCTATAGCCGATGCTGCAATTGCTACGTTACCGGCCGGTGCGCAGGTAAATGGCGATGTTACCGTGCAACGCTACATGTCAATTACTGAGGGCGAGAACAATGGCAGGATTTTCAGATATATAGCATCGCCTGTGCAGCAGGCAACGGTGGCCGATATACAGGGTGAGATACCGGTAACCGGGCCTTTCCTTGGTACCAGTAAATGTTTTGGATGCTCTATCAACCAGTCGATGTTTGCGTACATTGAATCATTCACCACAGATGTAAACGGCGATGGTGTAGTAGACATAAACGATGGCTATGTTAGCTTTCCGGTATCGATAAATACGGAAGAGTTACAAACGGGCAGAGGGTATGCTACCTTCGTAAGAGGAAATGTTATGCCATCACCTGTGTGGGATGTGCGCGGTGTGATCAATACAGGTAACGTTACACCCATCTCATTCCCGGTTTCCTTTACATCATCGGGCAATGCCGCCAGTGATGGCTGGAACCTGGTGGGTAATCCATATCCATCGGTAATCGATTGGAATGCGGCTTCCGGCTGGACAAAAGCAAATATCAACGGTACTATATATATACCCGATAATGGCTATATCACGGGATTACGATATGCAACCTGGAATGGAACTGTTGGAGCCAACAGAGGCTCGCGGTATATCGCCACCGCACAGGGCTTTTGGGTAAAGGCTTCTGCGAGTCCTGTATTTCGTGCGAATGAAAATGTAAAAGCTGCCGGACAGCCCGCTATATTTTTCCGTGCACCTGCTGTCGAAAACATGTTACGGGTAAAGTTGTCAAATATACTCTTTGATGATGAAGCCGTGGTACATTTCCGCGAAGATGCCACTGCCGGGTTTGATGAACAGGTGGATGCCTGGAAATTAAAAAATTCGTCATTCAATCTTTCAACGCTCACGGCAAATCATGAGAAGCTCTCCATAAATTCGATGCCATCGCTGCTATGCAATACGAAGGTCAATCTGAATATCGAAGATGTTACTCCCGGTTTTTATACATTGAAGTTTAGTGAAATGGAGTCGTTTCAGCCTGAGGTTGCGCTGGCTTTGGAAGATCATTACCTCAACCAGGTGGTTGCACTCAATCAACAGCCGACCTATAGTTTCCAGATTACGGCAGACCCTGCTTCGAAAGGAAGCGAGCGTTTCGTGTTACGTGTTGATAAGCCAGCCCCGGAAGTTGTGATCGCAGAAGAAGCCGGTACGTTGAAAATAAATTATACTGAAAACATCCAGTGGTATAAAGACGGGCAAGTGATTGAAGGTGCAATCGCCCCAACATTTACACCCGTGGAGTCCGGTAGCTATAGCGTTACCGTACGCGTAGGTGATTGCTCGTTATCCGGCATGAAAGACGTTGTTATTTTGGGTATGGAAGGAACCAGCAAGTCCATCAAAATATACCCTGTGCCTGTAACCGACAAAGTAACGATCACGGTAGATGCATCGCGCCAGCTAACATCAGCTTCCATCGTCAATACGTTTGGTGTTGAAATAGCATCGGCTCCCCTGGTGCGTAGTACAGACAACACCTATACTACGACTATATCCATGAAAGATCATCCCGCAGGTTCTTACGTAGTGCAGCTAAAGGGAAAGGAAAAAACTGTGTCGGTTAAGATTGTTAAGAAATAGTTTAAAGCTTAAAGTTTAAAGTTTAAAGTTCGATTGGTGTAACGTTTACGTTGTTCTCCGTAATGAACGTAAACACTAACACACTTAAACACCGTTCCTCAACACATCAGCACTTGAACACTCCAGCACTTCGTCCGTTTCCGGATGACGGAATATCAGTTTGCTGGCATGCAGTGCTATAGCATCGGGTTTGAAAGGTATAGTAGAACCATATAGAGCATCGCCTATAATCGGGAAGCCTACATAGGCCAGTTGTGCGCGTATCTGGTGATATTTGCCGGTGTGAAGTTCAATATTCCAAAGTACTTTATTTTCTGAAAGCTGCTCGGTGCTGTATGACAATGAGATTCTTTCGGCATACGGAAATTCTTCATCCGCAATCGCGGCTTTTTTCTTTTCCTTTCGGTGCCAGTGCTGCAGTATACCTTCGCGTTGCTGTGGTATATGTGTGGTGAGCGCCTGGTAATATTTTTTTACGTTACGTTGAGCAAACTGCTCGCTCAGGTTTTTTAGTACACTTCGCTGTTTGGTAAACAGGATAACACCGCTCACGGGCCGATCGAGCCGGTGAATGTGTTGCGCATATACTTCTCCTGTGTCGGTTAGCTTGGCTTTGAGGTATTTTCGAACCTGGTATAGCAGGTTCGGATGTCCGTTGCGATCAGGCTCTACCATAAGCCCCGCAGGCTTGTTCAGCACAAGAATATAGTCATCTTCGTACAGAACGTGATCGGGAATATGTAGTTGTATTGACATTGTTGCGCGAATTTAGGAATTAACAGAATATGAGTAGTAACCTACTTGGAACCTTGAACGATTCTTTTGAACATAGAACAGGGAACATCGATCAGCGAATGTTGAAGTGAAAGACATTGGAGGCAACTGTTGCCGCATAACGCTTAACGGATTTTCATACAAAAGAAGTATATTTGGTTTCAGGAGCCCATCCGGATGCTGTAGTAGCATTGGATGGGCTTTTATATTGTATACGTAACCTATGGCTATGAACCTGCAAGTACTGCAACCTGTAAAAGAGGCCGGGACGATTGAAGAAGTAATCGTTCGCCTTAAGATGCTTATTGAAGAATGTAAAACATCCAATAGCAGGATTGGATTCTTTGCATGCCTGTATCTGAAAGTAACAGAGCGGGTAAGAGACGCCATACAGCGTGGTGAGTTTGATGATGACACGCGCATGGAGCGGTTTGATGTGATCTTTGCCAACCGCTACCTGGATGCTGTTAGCCTCTGGCGTGCCGGTGAACAACCCACCGGCCCGTGGCAAATAGCGCTGAACAGCTCTCGAAAAATGACTGTGCTGGTTTTACAACATCTGCTGTTGGGCATGAGTGCTCATATAAATTTTGATCTCGGTATAGCCGCTGTGCAAACAGTAGGCGATGCAGATGTTGATACAATCCGGAAAGACTTTAACCGCATTAACGATATTATTGGTTCACTCACATTTGAAGTGATGCAAAGTATACAGCGCGTTTCTCCCTTGCTGTCGTTGTTTGGATTTCATGCCACCAATGAATCGTTGCTTATTCAGTTCAGCATTACCAATGCGCGCGATGGTGCGTGGGCCTTTGCCGAAGATTTAGCAGAAAAAACAGGTGCCGACAAAGATGCCTGCATGGCAGCGCGTGAAAATACAATTAAACAATTGGGAGCAAAGCTCATCACGTCATCCGGCCTGATCCGGATTACCATATTCTTTGTATGGCTGCTCGAATGGAAGAGTCCCCGGAAAATAATTAGTGTGCTGAGCAAGGCGAAGAAGAACTATATATCTATAAACACACCGCAGCGTGTTTCCGGTAAGGCACTACAAATCTAACTACACAAAGGACAGCAAAGAAGAACCAAAGAAACATAAATCGTTAGTGTGTATTTGCGAATATCCGCTTCCGATAGTTATCGAGACATAAGACTTTGGTAACTCGGTGCCTTCTTTGTGCTCCTTTGTGTAATTGGATTTTTGTATTTACGCACAGAAACTGCTAAACCGCTTAACGTGTAATGGTCAAACTCTCCAGCGCACCAAAGGCATGATCAATTACAATCTTCCACGTACCATCCGGTTGCTGCTTCATTACTTCTATACCTTTGGCACTTACTTTTACTTCGTTGCCATCGGTGATGTTCCATTCCGATCGGCCCACGGCCAGGTCGTTGGTTTGCAAGCAGTATACGGTATTGATTTCCATTTTACCTTTGATGGAAAGTATAGCCTTGATCGCTTCTTCAAACTTCTCGCGACCCGATACAGGCTTATCAGGTTCCGGCACAATGATGCCGTTAAAATCATACATGTTCAATACCGTTTGTACATCGCCGGTGTTGAAGGCTGCTGCCAGGGTTTTGTGAGCGTCTTCTGCTCGTTTGGGTAAATTCATACTTATTGTTGTTTAAGGTGAATGAATATATATAGTGTTAAGAGAGAATCGGGGTAAACGACCGCGAAGAAACAATGGCCTTACTTAATGTGCTGATGCCGGCATATACTTTATGGAACATGAACGGCCCCATCGATACGCGCTTTACGCCCAGGCGGTTTAAGGTATCAAGATCAGGAAGCCCGGGTATACACATCACGTTGAGTGGTAGTGAAGAACTTGCTGCTACTTCGGCTATATCACTTTCATTCTGTATACACGGAACAAAAATGCCATCGGCTCCGGATGGGTTGTAGAGCTTCAATCGCCTGATAGTCTCCTGTTGTTTGTTTTCTACATTGAGAATATAGCAATCACAGCGAATGTTGACGAAGAGATCTATACCTCTGGACTTCAATCTCTTTTTAATATGACTGATCGTTCTGGCAAAAAGCGCAGCATCTTTTAACGAGCGCTCGGCCCCGTGTATAACAGAGTCTTCAATGTTAATGCCGGCAACACCGAGATCGGCCAGATGCAATACATTATCAGCTATAGCATCATCGTCTGCACTATAGCCCGTTTCTATATCTACGGTTAGAGGAACGTGGATTGAAGAGAGTATACGTCTGATCACAAACAGGTAATCTTCAAAGCTCATGTTCTCGCCATCTTCATAACCAAGACTGTTGGCCACCGCAGCGCTCGATGTGGCGACCGCCGGAAAACCATACTGCTCAAATACAATAGCACTGCGTGCATCCCACGCATTGGGCAAAACAAGAAGCTCATTAGACGCATGTAGCGCCTTAAATTTTTGAAATGTTGACATGGTTGTTTAATGTTTA
>NZ_DAIQRQ010000040.1:0-8356 GCF_036786105.1 Ohtaekwangia sp. | reverse complement strand
AGACGCATGTAGCGCCTTAAATTTTTGAAATGTTGACATGGTTGTTTAATGTTTAATGTTCAATGTTTTTCGTCTGCGATAATCTTTCAATTTGATAGAACAAAAGTATAGATGGCCAATGCCGCTAACTTGTATAGATCGGAACAACTGAAATTATTTTAAAAAAAAGATCAATGAGTAAGAATTAAAGAATCAAAAAATCAGGTATAGATTGCCCCACCCGGATAACCTATAACGATTAACCTGTAACGGATAACCTGCAACGGTTACCGGTTAGGCGAAGCGAGAATAGCCGATGAATCTTTAGTATTAAATGCAGAAGGAGAGAAGCCCGTGAAGAGTTTAAAATCTCTTACAAAGTGCGACTGATCGAAATAGCCCGCCTGGTAAGCAATAGAGGTAAGCGATTCTTCGTGATTGCCGGTGAGTATAAGACTTCTTTGAAAGCGGTTTATTTTATAGTATAGTTTAGGCGAGAGCCCGGTATATTCTACAAATAACTTTTGAAGGTAACGTGAGCTGATGCCATAGCGCGAAGCAACACGTTGAATGTTATCGCAGAAATCTACGTCACGCATATCGGTGATCACGTTGTGAACCACTTGAAACTTTGTACGGCGTTTTTGAAAGGCGATGAGCTTCTTTAATAAGAACGAATCGAGAAGCGCAAGCTGTTGCTGCAGAGAAGGAGCATTTAACAATTGCTCATGCAGGTGTAGCACATCCGCGCCCGCAGCCGCGCGGAAGTCGGAGACGTGATCGTTGAAGATATCGATGCGATCGTTCAACATGATCGATGCCGTGTGCGGATAGAAACGAATGCCCAGCATTTTATTCTTGCCTAACGATTTAAATTCGAGTGGTGTAATAATCTGCCCCCAAAGCTCTATGCCGGGCGTTGTATCAAATCGATTTTCGCGACCGGTCTGAAATGAACCACCACCGAGGTTGAACATCACCTCCATGCAACCCGTGGCAAAGGCTTTGTCATGCACAATAGTATTGGTATCGTATTCACACACATAGTAACATTTTACAAATGCCCGCAAATTTTCGGCCGGTGTAAATTCCTGATACGTCATGCGTTTAAAGATAATAATATGCCGCCAAATTAAGCGCAGGCAAGGGGAGGTGCTTGTACAAATCGGAACAGTTCAGAAAATCAGCTTCCCGGCTGTTGCTTTAAAAGCTCGCTATATATTTCGGTGGCAAATTGCGTTAATTGCTTTTCGCGATGAACAATATCTGAAAGATTGAGTGTGCTGCTCTGCTGCGTAAGTTGAAGGTATAGATCGTGGATCGCGTCACTCTCTGCATAGAGGCCCATCAGGTTGAGAATGTTTTTACTTAATTTCGTATTACGCAATTTGCGCTGATGCAAAAAAAATGTGGTTCTGAGTATTGATCCAGATGCGGGTCCAGCTATATCAATAACCCTTGTCTTGACATATAACGAAAAATTAGCCTCTATCTCAATCATCTATCCCCTAAAAAATGATAAATTTTAAAGATTGCGGCTTTTATAGTCGTGCCTGCAACTTGAAAATTCAGGCTTACTAAAAGAAAAGATGGTACACCAGCGATTTGATTTCGAATTTATTTTCGAAATTAAGGAGTATTTATTCAAATGGTTTTGCACTCTTCTCTATTCAGGGCAACCGTTTGGCTGCTGGCCACTGTATTATTTTCCATAAATCATGGACTGTGCCAGCCCACTCCGCCCATGTATGTATACAGTAACACCTTTACCAGCGAGGATGGGTTGTCGCAAAACACCGTTATATGTGTAGCGAAAGATCGTGATGGTTTTATCTGGGTTGGCACCGCCGATGGCCTTAATCGCTTTGATGGATATTCTTTTAAACATTTCAGTCATTCTGATAGCGATTCTGGCAGTATCAGCAATGATGTAATGCGAAAAATGCTGGTAGATAGCAAAGGCAGGCTCTGGATAGGCACTTACAACGGGTTAAATCTCTACGACAACAAAACTGAAACCTTTCGGAGATTTTTACAAAATCCCTCTAACGACAAAACGATCAGCCAGAATACTATACTCAATATTCTGGAAGACAGGCACCATCAGTTGTGGGTAGGCACCTATTGGGGGCTTAACAAAATCAATCCGGAAACGCTGGAAATAACACGGTATAATCGCCATGACGATGGAACAGGATTGTCTGACAATGCTGTAAATTCTTTGCTGGAAGACAGGAATGGCAAAATATGGGCCTGCACAGCCAAAGGCATTAATATTATTGGTGCCAAAGGTATAGAACGAACTATACCGCAGAGCAATGCCCCCGATGGCTTGTTGCCCCAGCTTATTATAGATGTTGTTCAGGATACAACCGGTGCTATATACTTTGCAACCAACGGCAGCGGAGTACTTCGGCTGGAAAATGAAACCGATCAAACCTTCGAGCATTTTGTACATGAAGAGGGCAAGCCTTCTCTTGGAAGTAATATCATGGGCAAACTGGCTATAGATCGTAATGGTGTATTGCTTGTTGGTTGCGATGGTGCGGGGCTATTCCGATACGATGGCAACGGAAAGTTTACACAGATACTGAACCGCGAAAACCGAATACTCGATAATGGCAGCGTTCAGGAAATTTTTGTTGACGAACAAAATAATTACTGGGTAGGTCTTTTCGGTGCAGGGCTAACCTTTATATCGGGCGAGCGGCCGCGCTTTGATCACTACCGGTATTTCAATGCAAATATGGAACGCATCGGTAAGAACTCGGTGCTTTCTATAGCGGAAGATCACAATAAAAAAATATGGATTGGAACCGATGGAGCCGGTCTCTATAAATTTGATCCGGAAACCAAACAGTTCACTTCCTATTTACACGCGCCTGCCGATGAAAACAGCATCAGTACCAACGTAGCCAAGTCGCTGCTGGTAGATCAGAAGAATAATCTGTATATAGGTACGTATGCAGGAGGACTAAATTATTTCGATACTAAAACCAACAGGTTTACACGTTATCTGCACAATCCCAACGATACTACGAGCATCAGCACAAACCATGTGTGGTCGATGCTGGAAGACGGCAATCGTATATATACCGGTTTATTGGGAGGGCTGAACGAATTTTTGCCCGACAAAAAAATCTTCAATGTATTAACTATTACCGGAAAGAATCCCATTACCACCAACACCGCGTCTGTATTCTGCATGCGTAAGGATAAAAATGGCTATATCTGGATGGGAACACGGCTGGCGGGCATTCACCGATACGATCCGCGAACGAGAACATTCAAATCTTTTATAAATATACCGGGCGATTCGTTGAGCTCGCCTACCAACGAGATACTGGATTTTGAACTTGATTCCAACGGAAAGCTTTTAGTGGGAACCGATAACAAAGGGTTGATCCGGTTTGATCCGGAAACATTTGCCTTTAGCGAAGTAATTGACGAGTTCAGAGAGAAAAATATACCCTCGGTGCTTGAAGACGATACGCACAATATATGGTTTACCTCTTTTGATGGCCTGCATCGTTATGATCCTGCTACTGGAAGAATTTTTAATTATACCATAGCAGACGGCCTGCAGGGCGCTCAGTATAACGAAGGTGCCAAATTGAAAAGCTCCACCGGAGAGTATTACTTTGGTGGTACAAATGGTTTGAATGTTTTTCGTCCTGAAAAAGTATTGGAAGATCACAGCAAGCCGCCGGTAGTGTTCACCAGGCTTAGTCTGTTTCACGATGCGGTAAAAATAAATGATAAATCCGGATTGCTTACCAGGAGTATATCACAATTAAGGACGATCACATTTCAACCCGGCCAAAATGTTTTCTCCATTGAGTTTGCATGCCTTGAGTATAAGTTTCCTAAAAAAAATAAGTATAGATATTTTTTAGAGGGCTTTGATAACGACTGGAACGAAGTAAACGAAAACCGGACAGCCACCTATACCAACCTTCCGCCCGGAGAATATACCTTGAAAGTAAGCGCCACCAATGGCGATGGTTATTGGAATAACGATGCTGCCAGCATTCAGATTATTGTTATACCGCGATGGCATCAGCGCATGGATGTCAGGATTGGTTTTGCGGCAGTGCTTGTTATGTTTGTGCTGCTGGTAATTCACGTTCGAACCAGTTTCCTGTTCAAGCAGAAAAAGAAACTTGAAGACCTCGTTACGCTGCGTACACAAGTAGTGGAGTCGCAGAAAGAAGAGATCAAAGACAAGAATGAACGATTAGAGCAGGCTTATGAAGAGGTAAACTCGGTAAACGAAGAACTGCAACGTGTAAATGAAGAGCTGCAGCGTGTAAACCTGAATCTTGAAAAGCTGGTAGAGAACCGAACCGAAGAGCTTGAACACACCATTAAGAAACTGATGGAAACCGATCAGGGTCTTGATACATTTCTGTACAGGTCGAGTCACGATTTGCGCGGGCCCATTACATCTTTACTGGGACTGGCGCGGCTGGCAAAAATGCAAAGCCATCAGCCGGAATTAAACACATATTTCAGCAGCATCGAGAGCACAGCCAATCGCATGCTGCGACTTCTCGTGCGACTCAGTGACACGGGTGCGCTCTTTCGCTCGAAACGCGAAACACAGCTGATTATGGTAGATGTATTTATACAATCACTCTATCGTCAACTAAGCAATCTCAATGCAAACAATGTAGTACATGTAGAGATTGAAAATAAAGCAGGCGAGTCGTTTACGTGCGATTCAATTTTACTCAATCATATTGTTGTAAACCTGATGGAGAACAGCATTGTGTTTAGAAGAGAAGATAGTCCGTTTGTGAAGTGCGTATTTTGGATGATACAGCAGCAATTGGTGATTCAGGTAATAGACAATGGAATTGGTATACCGCAGGATGTAAGGAACCGCATATTTGAGATGTTCTATCGTGGATCAGAAAAATCTATCGGCAACGGCCTCGGCTTATTCATTGTAAAGAAAGCTCTTGAAATTCTGGAAGGTACTATAGAAATAGAGAGAGATCCGAACAGGTTCACTATTGTTACTGTTAGCATTCCGCTTAAGAGTGCTCATACTCCTGCCGCGGGCTCCGGAAATGGTGGTTGACGTCCAATATGGCATTTCCTGATATTTTGTCTCGGATTTCTTAGGAAAACGTACCTGTAAATTAGGTATAGTGTTTTACCCATTGTGCTGTTATACCCCGGCATTTCTTTACGTTCATGTAACGAATATATACTTTTATCTTTTCGGCAGACAGACTGTTGCCGTCACATATTTGCATTTTGTATACACTTGTTCCGTCCGTGTATTATTTTTTTGAAGCTGTGTTCGAATAGATTCACATTTACCTTTATCATTCTGGTTTAGTTAATACCACCGTTAAGGTATTATATTTTGTAGTCGGGCTTTAATCTGTTCTGTCTAAATGAAGTATTTGGTAGTCTTTCTTTTTCTTTTAGGAAGTATACTATGCGCTTCGGCGCAAACTCCGGCACCGGGCGATTCGCTTGCCCGCTATTACGATATGAGTTTGGAAGAACTTCGCAAAGTGAAAGCTTCGGGAGTGTCCAGTGAGCTTGAAAAGTTTCTCAACTCACTCCTGTCGGTAGCATCTCAAAAAACACTTTCCACATTAGAGAGTCCGGGTATTGTGAGTCTCATTACCGAAGAAGAGATCAAGGAATCCGGAGCACGCGATCTCATCGATGTGTTCCGTTTGATTCCTGGTTTTGATTTTGCGTACGATGGCAACGGAAAAGTTGGGTTGGGTATACGCGGCAACTGGGTAAATGAAGGTAAGGTATTATTGCTGATCGATGGTGTGCAGATGAATGATATATTCTCGGCAACGCTGTCGTTTGGAAATCATTACTCCGTAAATAATATAAGTCGTATTGAAGTGATACGCGGTCCCGGTTCTGCTATATATGGTGGCTTTGCTGAATTAGGTGTTATCAATATCATTACCAAAAAAGGAAGCGAGCTCAAAGGCGGCTATGTTACTACTACCTATGGACAGACGAGTAGTACGTATGCCCGCAGAAATGTAGAGTTTGGCATAGGCAATACCGTGCATGGCTGGGATGTGAGCTTTACCGGTATAGCAGGGCAGGGTAATATGGCCGATCGCACAGCATTTTTTCAATCGACAAACACGACTGGTGGAGGTCCACCGGGTGGCACTACTCCGCCTATCACAGGAGGAAGCGGAGGTGGTGGCACCACGGGCGGTGGTTCTTCCGGTTCACCTGCTGACTCTACAGGTACAGGAACATCGCAGATCACAGGATCGTATCACAACCTTGTGAACAATGCCGATGCCAATCCGTTCATGCTGAATCTGAAAGCTACACACAAGGGATTTTCTTTCAAGACGATTTTTGATAATTATGGCTCAACCGTACACGATGAGCAGGATGCGAATGGTAATTCTTTTATAACCGAGCGAAAGTTTTCATTCTTGTCAGAAGTAAAATATGCTATAAATGTTTCACGAAAGCTTTCTGTCACACCTGCCATTACGTATATCAGGCAGGCACCACGAACCAAAAGCACAATTGATAGTATATCATATTCCCGCGAAACGGGCGAGCGTGTGAAGGGAAGTATATTGGTAAATTACAATCCTTCCCGTAAGGTTAACGTAACAACCGGCTCCGAATTTTTCCGCGACAAAGCAGCCAACAAGAAAGACTCTATCCAAACCGCCAATGGCGCAGTTGAGTCATTTGCCTATAGAAACTACGCATTCTTTTCGCAAATACTACTCAAACACCGCTTGGCCAATGTTATTCTCGGTGCGCGATACGATCATAACTCCAGTTTTGGTTCAGCGTTTGTGCCTCGTGTAGGACTCACCCGGAAAATAGATCGCTGGCATTTTAAAGCGTTATATAGTGGTTCTTTCCGCGCGCCAACCATTCAGAATATAGCGCTGGGACGACAACAGGATTCTACCAACGTTGGCGTTGCCAGTTCCATGCGACCCGAGAAGACCACTATCGCAGAACTGGAAAGCGGTTATCAGATCACCCGCGATATGGTGATCACGCTCAATGTATATAGCAGCACCATTCATCATCCGATTGTATATAACAGCGATCTGAATATATACTATAATGGTGATAATGCTGCTACCCGTGGCCTGGAGCTCGAGGGGCGATATAGAAAACACTGGGGGTATATTCATGCTAACTATTCATTCTATACTGTGAAGGGTTTGAGCAAGATCACAACCTATACCACCCGTCAATATGTGTCCGGAGATGATTTTTTGCCGAGCGGAACAGAAGCTAATTCATCCGTTGTGTTGGCATTTCCGGCACATAAGGCGACTCTTAATGCCGGTATGCATGTCCGCAGGAATATTACGGTAAGTCCTACGCTTATCTTCTATGGCAAGCGCTATGGATACGAACTTACCGAAGTTTCGGAAGGAAGCTACCAGAACAACCTGGTTGTAAAAGATCCCGTATGGCTTGCCAACCTGTATATATACTGGAAAACTCCTGTGCACGGGCTGGCAGGTGGTGCCGGTGTAAATAACCTGTTCAACACCAACTATAATTACCTCTCGCCTTATTTTACGATAACCAGTTCGTATCCTTCTACTTCGCGGGAGTTTACCCTTCGATTAACCTATAACTTTAATCTTTAGTATATGAGGTCAAAGCTCAAAACGACAGGCTTACTCCTGATGCTGTTTATCGGCATGGCAGCTCAGGCACAGTCTGTAGATTACAAGGCACAGGTGTTGTTCATGTATAACTTCATCAAGTATACCAACTGGCCCTCGCAGGCAGACAACTTCCGGGTGATGGTATATGGTAACTCGCCCATGAGCAGCGAGCTTAAAAAACTGGCTGCTGTTAAGAAAACCCCCAATGGCAAATCTATAGTAGTAACGGAGGTAACGGATGCCAAAGACCTTACCGACTGTGAAATGCTCTATGTAGCCGATGTGAAGAGTAAAGATCTTGAGGAAATTTTAAGCTGGGCGAAAGATAAACCTGTTCTTATCATCGCACAACGCGATGGCCTTGTAAAGAAAGGTGCATGTATAAATTTCTTTATACAGGATGACGATCGGCTTGGCTTCACGGTGAGCATGAAAAATCTGGAAGCCCGCAGGCTAAAGATTGGCTCCGAGCTGATGGGCCTTGCCGAAGTAGCTAATTGATCTGGCAACGTTTAATGATAGCTTCCCCTGGAAGCGATCTTCCCATCGTGAATTTGCAGCTCGGCTTCTATAGCAAAATGATCGGACAGGTCAGCATGCTCTGCATTCCAGGCTTGACGGAAGACTCGAATTTTCCGTTGCAAACAGTTAACGGTGCCCGGCTCGTTGTTTCGCAATAAAATGTAGTCGATCAGGTGTGGCGCTATATCTTTATT
>NZ_DAIQRQ010000131.1:0-3405 GCF_036786105.1 Ohtaekwangia sp. | reverse complement strand
TTAAACTCGAAACACTGGTAGATGTTCTTGAAAAGTGGGCACTTGAAGTGAGTAAAAAATATAGTTAAGCGTCCTTACTATTTTCCCACAGAACTCACAGAATTACACAGAAGAATACATTAAAAAATTCTGTGATTATCTGTGAGTTCTGTGGGAATAAAATTTATTTTCAAAACAGTTACAGGTAAATCTTCATTAACGGATAACCTGTAAACTGATAACTACACTATAGCGTTTTCCGCAGGTGCGATATAAACATCCCCAGATCTTTCTTTCCTCCACCATCGGCAATGATGGCTTCAAAATGACTTCTGATCAATTCTGCCAATGGCAAACGCTGGCCTGCATCGGCAGCTGTTTCTTGTGCAAGGCGTAAATCTTTATTTGCCAGCTGCATGGCAAAACCATTCGGATTGTCAACTTCCCTGGCTACCAGGCCACCGTATATCTTGAATACAGGTGCACCATAGATAGTGTTATGCATGGTGTCGAGGAATATATCTTTATCTATACCGGTCTTCTCCGCTACGAGCAATACTTCGCTCAACATTTCTACCACACCAAAGATCATGAAGTTCATCATCAGCTTTACAGTGTGAGCAATAGCCGGGTCGATGCCGAAATCAAATATACGCTGGCTCATGGCTTCGAGTACAGGCTTTACTTTCTCTTTTGCACCAGCATCGCCCGACAGAAGTATATATAGCAGTTTTCCCTCTGCAGCCGGAGGGCGGCCCATTACCGGTGATGCAAGGTATACAGCTTTCTTCGCCATATACTGCTCTGCCAGTTGTTTTGAGGTTTCGGCTTTTATGGTGCTCATAGAAAGATGTATACTTCCTGGCTTGATAGCAGGCAATATCTGGTCCGATACTTCCTTTACTGCTTCATCATCACTCAGCATGGTAACAACTACATCTGCGGGCTGAACCGCTTCGGCAATACTGACTGTATGCTGACCTCCCAACGTGACCAAATCTTTCACCTTTTCGGGTGAACGGTTATAAAGCTTTACAGTAAATCCTCCGGTGATCAGATTTTTGGCCATGGGGTATCCCATATTTCCCAGCCCGATAAAAGCAATGGTAAGACTCATAATATATAGTTTGTTAAAAAGTAAGATGACGCCAGATACTGAGATGCATCTGTGCGCCATCGAAAACTAAAATAAGTATATCGTTAGTTGTTTACTAATTTCAATGCTCCTTCGCTGTAACGAGCCCCTACATTTGGAAATTCATCCATCAGCGTTTCTATTTTTTGCAAGTCGCCGGCAGAAAGTACTACTTCGGTTGCCTGGGCATTCTCTTCGAGGTATTTTCTTTTCTTGGTGCCGGGTATCGGTATAATATCATCGCCTTGTGCCAGTACCCAGGCCAATGCCAGTTGAGCAGGCGTACATTTTTTTTCATCGGCCAGTGCAACGAAACGTGTTACCAGTTGCTGGTTATAATCCCAATGCTGGTCGTCAAAACGTGGTAATGATCTTCTGAAATCCGTTGACGCGAGAGATTCTTTCTGTACCGTGTTCGTTACAAGTCCGCGAGCCAGCGGACTATAGGGCACCAGCGTTATACCCAACTCGCGACACACGGGAAGAATTTCTTTTTCTACATCGCGTGTCAACAGTGAGTACTCACTCTGCAATGCAGTGATCGGATGCACGGCATGTGCTTTTCGAATAGAAGCGGCAGATGCTTCTGACAACCCCAGGTAACGCACTTTGCCTTCCTTCACAAGCTCAGCCATAGCGCCGACCATTTCTTCCACGGGCACTTTGGGATCAATGCGATGAGCATAGTATAAATCGATAACGTCTACTTTCAGGCGTTTCAGACTTCCTTCAATGGCGGTGCGCATGTATGCTACGGAGCCATCAAAATACGTGCTCCTGTCTTCGCGCATACGAAAACCAAATTTCGTAGCGATAAAGATTTTGTTACGGTTGGGAACCAGCACGCGCGAGATCAATTCTTCATTGGTATGCGGGCCGTATATATCGGCTGTATCCCAGAAATTTATACCCAGATCGAGTGCGCGGTGAAGCGTGGCGATAGACTCCTGGTCATCGGTAGGGCCATACGCAAAACTCATTCCCATACAGCCCAATCCGATAGCAGAGAGCTGCTCGTTTGTGTTACTCAATTTTCTGTACTTCATAATTATATAATGGTTGTTTTAACGTGTTTTTCAAATCACTCCGGAGATTCAAAATACATTGCAAAATTATTCCCGGCCTGGTGTACTCACTTAAAAAATTCAAACCATTCATTATAAAATTCAAACAACACGCGACCGGCAAATCTTGTGAAATACTGGCTGTTCAAACCCTCATCACACTCAGAAATAAGCGGAAGGTATTACCTGTGAGGGGATTGTATCTTTTTAAGATGCCCGGATAACGCGATGGTCACAAAACGGAAGTAAGTATATATTTTCAAACGGAATACGCTGAAACAACGTGCAAATTCATCTCTTTTTTTGTGATGACATCATTTGCATTCTATACCTTTAGACATTTAAAACTCTACCGGTTTGAAACGATCTTTTATAGGACTGATACTGGGATTGCTGATGGCTGCCCCCGCTTGCATTGCCCAAAAGCAACTTGTACTGCTTAAGAATGAGAAAGTAAAACTGAGACTATATATTGGTGACGAGATCATCTATAAAGAAAAGGGCGCTGATCATCGTCGGCGCAGCTATGTAAGCAACGTATACGATACTGCTTTGCTGGCGCATGAAACGGTGGTGCCTTTCCACAAGATTGAACGTATCTATTTTAACCAGCACAACTTTGCCAATGTTGTGGGCGGACTTTTGGTAATTGGCGGCGTTGGCTATTTCCTGGTAGACCAGATCAACGTGTCGCTCATACAGGGCGACCCGAGCTTGAATAAAAGTGTTACGCGTGCCTCTATTATCATGACGGCCATAGGCCTGCCGTTGATGCTCATCCATAAAAAATCGCAACGCATTGGAGGCCGATACAGATTGTTGCTGGTAGATAAAGGATCTCCGTTCTTTAAGCCTGATATAAGGAGGTTGGAGTCGATGATGGAAAATTAGCCGCTGGCTGCAGGCTACTGGCCTGGAGAAAAAAACAGTTGCACAAAGGAGCACAAAAGCCGCCATTGGTTAATCGTTACAAGTTAATCGTTACCGGTTAATCGTTATCAGGAAGGGTATATTAACGGTTACTCTAACCGATCCGTGTTATTCTGTGATTTCTGTGGGAAATAAATGCATTTTTGTTCACAGAATAGCACAGAAAAATAAGTTATTCATTACCTGATTAACAGACTCTTACTGATAACGATTAACGTGTAACCGATAACACCTAGTAGCTGGCGGCTACTTTCAAATAGTGTGCGTACAGCTCCTCCACCAGTTCCTGTGCTATAG
>NZ_DAIQRQ010000098.1:0-11828 GCF_036786105.1 Ohtaekwangia sp. | reverse complement strand
ATGGGGCTCACACCGCTTAAAGAGTAAGTGACACCCGTTTGACCTGCAGTAACCAATGACGGCCCGGAAATTACTCCTGTACCAGAGGGCACTTCAAAACAGCTTATTGACAGCGTGGCCGAACCTCCTGTACTGGTAAATGAAAGATTCTGATCCGTAGCTGCAGCCGTAAATCGCAGGGAAACAAAGCCCTGACCATCACCCCCACCAACCAGTACGGCATTAGATGGCAACGTCCACATATGTCCACTTCCTGATCCGTTTGAACCGCTTCCTGATCCATATGCCGTGTAAGTGTACTGGTTATCGGCAGATAGACATACACCGGACTGCCCGCCTATTCCCACTTGGCAGTATGCTTCAGAAATAGAAAATATAGTCCAGCATATCGCCAGTGTGTTTCGAATCACTTTCATCTATTTATAAATTAAATTTTCGTTTACTCTTTCTTTCGATAATCAAACGGAGTTAGTGGCCGCCACTCGGATTACTACCTGCAAAACGCAGGTATCAAAAGACAATAAATGATCAGCTAAAGGAGTAACTCCTTTTTTAGAAAATTTTCCTGATCGGTATATTTATGATTAAGTAATCGTCGATAATGACACAACCCACTACCAAAAGGTTATTTTTAAATGTAATAATGGAGTGGCGGATGTGACCTCGGCATAGCCTTGGAGCTGGGTAGGTGCGTACATAGTAGTTTGCTTTGGGGTATTCAAATATATAGTTATTTCAACAACTTTAGGCACGCAGCATAGTTAAAAAAATTAGCGCAATACAATTACATAGAAGGGTGCAACAGATATAGCAAAATATCCCTAAAATCGGATTTACCTAAAATTTCGCGTAGTATTTACCACGATTTTTCCAAAATGCAGTTTGATAAGTATATATAAAACAAAGTATAGCCTGGCCGTCCAATAAAAATACCGATAGGCAAATTCTTGATAGAATGGCTCTAATCAATTCACACCATCTTATTCAATAGAAATGTGCCCTATTCGGTGCCCTGTTTTGCTATACTATATTTAGGGCACAGAATTGTGTTCAGCAAGATCGGATAGTTTTTCTATTTCAGATTTCGATTTGGAAATAAAATCCTAAAAGTCGTTCCGTGGTTTATCTCACTTTCAACTTCTATTTTTCCGCCTAAAGCGGTTACTTGAGTCTTTACCAGATATAGTCCCATGCCTTTGCCCTCTACATGATCATGAAAACGGCTATACAACGTAAATAATTTTTCTCTATAGGACGACAGATTCATACCTATACCATTATCACTTACCGTTAGACAAAATTGATTTTCAATAATTTCTGATTTAATGCGAATTAGCGGTCGTCTTTCCAGATGGCGATATTTAATAGCATTACCAATCAAATTAATAAGGATACTATCAAGGTAAGGTTTTAAAGTACGAATCAAAGGTGCCTTTGAAAAATCTGCTTCGATCTCTGCATTGGTTTCGAAAATTTCTTTCTCCAGATTTACCTTTATCAATCGCAGCTCTTCCAGCAGACTTACATCCGTGATGAGTGAAATATTATTTTTCCTTAAATCTAAAATGGCACTCAAATCTTTCACTACAGTGTCTAATTCTTTTGTTGCAAAAATGAGTTTGCCAATAATCGATTTCTCTTCTTCATAACTCTTGCATGCAAATTCTAAAACATTGCCCAGGCCTAAAATGCGTGCAACCGGTGCGCGGAGGTTGTGGGCTGTAATAAAAGCAAATTGTTCCAGTTGCTGATTATATTCTACCAGGTCTTTAGTTCTTTCCTTTATCTCTTCCTCAAGAGATTCGTTACGCAGTATAATTTCATTATTCTGTTTTTCGATAAGTTTTCGCGCTAATTGAAGTTCTTCATTCTGAGATGCTAATTCTTCCCGTTGATTAAACAGGTCATTGTTCTGAGCCTGAATTTCTTCATCACGAAGAACGAGTTCCTCATTTGTAAGTTCCAGTTCTTCCGTCCTTTTTGCGACAAGGCTTTCAAGTTTTTTATTTTGCTGTTCGATTGCCTGCACTCTTACTTTATAATAACCAATAGCCAAACCTATAACTAAAAGGACGAGCACTGTTTTGAACCACCATGTTTTCCAAAAGGGAGGTAAAATATGAATGACCAGTGATGTCCCCGTTTCATTCCAAAGGCCATCGTTATTGCATGCCTTAACCCGAAATGTATAGGTACCTGCATCCAGGTTAGTGAATGTAGCAGAACGCTGATTTCCTACATAGTTCCAGTCACTTTCAAAGCCCTCCAATTTATAGGCATACCTGTTTTTGTTGCTTGATGAAAAGTTAAGCGCTGCAAATTCGAGACTAAAAACATTGTATTTCGATGGCAGATATATCTCCTGCGTCTCACCGATATGACTTTTAAGCAATGAGTCTTTTTCTCCTATTGTTACGGATTTATTAAAAATCTTGAAATCAGTGATATAAACAGGCGGGATATTGGGATTGTGTCGGATATTATCAGGATCAAATACATTTATACCTTTACCTCCGAAGAAAAATAAACCATCTTTGCTTTTGAAACAGGCGTTGGGTTTAAATTCATTGCTAAGCAGTCCGTCACTTACATTATAATTCTGAATTGTTTTGTTGTCTGGATTGAATCTGGAGATTCCTTCAGTGGTGCTCAGCCAGAGATTCCCTTTGTCGTCTTCTAATATACCATTGACGATGTCATTGGGTAATCCGTCTTTAGTAGTAAAGCGCTTACTGAATTTTTTATCGATGAACATTTCAAGCCCTGTGGTGGTGGCAACCCAGAGCCTCTTTTTTTTATCTTCTAAAATACAATTGGTGAATTTGCTGGCTTTGATTTCTTTCTTATTTGTTCCGGTATCCAAACGGACAATTTTTTTATTCTTCGTATCAAATAAATTGAGTTCCTGGATGGTGCCCAGCCATACGTTGCCGTAACTATCTTCATAAATGCTTCTTATATAGTTATTTGCTGCATTATCATTTTCTTTATAGTTCTCAAAAGTTCCGTTTTTTTCATCGGTCAGAATATTTAGTCCTTTATAACTGGCTACCAATAATTCCTTTGTTTTCGAATATTCCAGGACGGAGTATACATTAGGATCAGAAAGACTTTTTACGTTTTTCTCATTCGGTAAATAACTAACAAAACGATCCGTTTTTTCATCATATCTGTTCAGGCCACCTGCCCAGGTTCCAAACCATATTCGGTTTTGGCTGTCCTCGCAGATCGATAATATTGGATTACTGCTGAGGCTGCCTTTTTGATCAGGCTCATGTTTATAATATTTCACCCTATTCTTATCCTTAAGCACTATTCCTCCTTCAGTACCAATCCAAATTCTTTCTTTATGATCCTGGTAAATGGCGTTTACTATATCATTTTCGAGAACGATATCGAGTTGAGAAAATTTGTTTTGCAATTTGTCTATTACGCACAATCCTTTTGAAAAAGTACCGATCCAGATTCTGTTCTGATGATCACGATATACCGACCACACGGAATTATCACTTAGTGAAGTCGGATCATTTTTGTCGAATAAAAAGTTGGTAAACTGATTGGTGGCCGTATCCATCCTGCTTAGTCCCCCGTTTTCTGTTGCCAGCCATAAATAACCATCGGCCCAGGTAATTTGTCTGATAGGTTTAACAAGGAGACTTCCGGGACGGGAAGGATTTGCAGTGAAATTGGTAAACTTTTCACTTTTGATTTCAAATTTACTTAGCCCTTCGCCTGACGCAATCCAGAGATGGCCGTTGCCATCTTTAAGAATTTGGTGAATATCCGCGCTTTCTGAATTTTCAGAGGCATGCAGATATCGTTTAACCGTATTGGTCTTTTTGTTCCATTTCAAAAATCCTCCCCGTCTCATCCCTATCCAAAATTCATCCTCTGATTCTCTCACAAGCGATTCAACTGGTTCTTTAGATGGAAATAGAATATAGCTTTTCCATTTCCCGGTGCTCCGATCCAGCTGTGCTACCAAAGCGTTGAAATATCTGATGCCTGTTATCCAGAGATTTTTATTATCATCTTCAGTAATTTGGAGAATATGGCTATTGGTAGAGAACTCTTTGATCCTGATAAATCTATCCAGTTTATTGTCATAGTACTGCAAGCCACCACTGCGCGTGCTTACCCAAATTTTTTTTTGACTATCCTCAAAGATATAGTTAACCGCATTTGTTAATAAGGTAGTGGTATCATCCGGATTGTTGCGGTAAACTTTGAAGGTATATCCATCAAACTTATTCAACCCGTCTTGTGTACCAAACCAAAGGAAGCCCTTTGAATCCTGAAGGATAAAATTAACATTGGAATTGGAAAGCCCGGAACTCACTTCAATTCTCGAGAATTTAACCTTCTCAACCGTAGGCTGTGCTGACGTAATCCTGCAAGAAAATAAAATAAGCAAGCACACCAATTGAAAGTGTTGGTACTTCATAGATTTTCAGACTTTCCTGTTTGTTAATTATAGATCAGCCCTTACCTTAAATCTCATAGCTGTGCGGACCTAACAGTAAACATACTACCTTGTTCCAAGCAGTTCCCCGTCTCACCTGAGGTACCGTATTTAGAACCAGATGTGTTTAAATATAGCAGAAATTTCGGTGTCAAAAGACTTACACCATATCCTGGCCCATGCGTAGTAGGGTATCTGGAAGTCCAGTCTATTGACGTTGATTCCGACAAGTGTAAACGCAGGCACCACTCAGGGGCCTCTCCAACGATTGAAGTAGCACCTCGATCGGTCTTTTGTTCTTCCTGGTATATCACGTTTCCGTCTAAAAATTATGGTATTGGTGTGTTAATTTTGCATCTGCTTAGGTGTATTTGAGTCATTCAAGCCAGTTGAATGATGGCAGGTCCAACGACTCGGTGTGGCGGAAGTCATTGATGTATACAGGCTATACACGAAATGGATTTAACTATAGTGTAAGTTTATGATTGTCCAATTGCGGACGTGTTCGTTCATGTTTGGCCGCCTGATACGTGAAAATTTTACGATAGATACGGATTTTTGCAGTGGCACCAATCTTGACAAGGCACGCTTATCATACAGGCTATATAAATAATTTTAAAAACTGCCATGCTAAAGAATTACATGATCGTTGCTTTCAGAATCGTTTTGCGCTCTAAGCTATTTTCTTTGATCAATGTTATCGGACTAAGCTTAGGATTGGCCAGTTGCGTATTAATTGGATACTACATTCAACAAGAATTAACCTACGATCGATGGCACCCTAACGTTGATCGTATTTATAGGATAGCCACCAACTTCTTAACCTCTAATGGCGGAGATCGGATTTCCGCTAGTCCAGACCGACTGGCTGTACAGCTCAAGGCGGAATTTCCTGAGATCGAGGGGTTCTGCCGTATAAACCCATTTAACGATCATACAGTACGCAGTAATGGAGAAAAGATAATTGAGAAAGGTTTCGCTACTGCCGATGCCCGAATATTGAAGATGTTTCAATACGAGTTTTTAGAGGGAGACGCAGCTACGGCATTGGCAAATCCTGATAATGTTGTGATCAGCGAAACAATTGCCCGCAAGTATTTTGGTACGATATACGCCGTGGCAAAAACACTTGAAATTGATGATAAGTTATATACCGTTACAGGTGTTTATAAAGACCTGCCGTCTAATACATCCTTACCCCGCCATGCATTGATGGGTTTCAATTTCACGGAGAGCCTGGATGCGCGCTGGATGTTTAATTGTAAAACTTATGTATTGGTTAGCGAAAAATTTGACCGCACTGCTTTTGATGAAAAACTGAAAGCCTTTACCAAAAAACACTTTCAGGATTTTGAAGTGGCGTTTGAACTTGCTCCTCTTAAAGATCTTCACTTTAGCTCAGGTGTAAAGTTTGACGGCGAAAAAGGAAATAAAAATTACCTGCTGGGGTTTGCGTTTGCCGGTGTGGTGTTGTTACTGGTTGTTACCTTTAACTATATAAATCTTTCAGTTCTGCTGTTGATCCGGCGGGCAAAAGAGATCGGTATGCGGAAAATATCAGGAGCGCGTACACACCACCTTATAACGCAGTTCTTAACTGAATCGATATTACTGCTTGTGATTTCAGGTATGTTCGCTTTTGGGTTCATTCAATTGATACTTCCAACATTTACCCTTGTTACCCATAAGACAATTGATTTTACCTGGAATAGCGACTATCTGATTTTACTGGGCTTACTCATTTTTTTTATTGCTCTGGTATTAGTTATGCTCATTTACCCGGGTAGCATGCTGGGCCGGATCCGGCCAACGACAATGCTAAAAGGAGACTTTCAGATGCGCAGCAGTCGATTAAGAAATTTCCTCACAACCATACAGTTTGGCTTGTGTACGGCTATACTGCTTTCGCTTGAAATTATTATACTGCAAATGCAGTTTGTGCATGACAAGCCTTTAGGATACGACCGGGAAAATCTAACGGTGCTTCGGTTGCCATCAGACTCTTTATCGCAAACTAAATTAAATGTGCTTTCCAATCAGCTGGCAACGGCTGGCTTTCAAGAGTATAGTTTTGCTACTTATGCAGCAAGTTTATTCGAGACAGATCCGATCCACGAGACCGTTACCGTTCCAGTTTCGGGTGAGGATATAAAGTTACAAGCGAATATTAAATTGGCAGATGCTAATTTTGTCGATGTGATGAAGATGCAAATTACCGCAGGACGGCAATTTAAGAATCACTCATCATCCACGTGGTCTGACCTGGTAATGGTCAATGAAACATTCGCGCGCGAAGCAGGATGGAAAGATCCCGTAGGGAGGGAAATAAAGCTCCCTTTTTTCAAGAATAAATTGAAAGTTATCGGAGTGATTAAGGATTTCCATTTTGCCTCGTTACATAACCCGATCGAACCGATGATTTTACAAGCAAAAGACTTCAGTGGCAATGTTTATTCGCCTGATAATGATGTGGCGAGTCTGTTATACCTAAAAGCCTCCCCTGAGAATTTACCCGCTATTAAAAAAACATACAAAGCTATATTTCCGGATGCCGTATTCGATTACAGTTTTTTGGATGATACATTTGAAGCACAGTACATCTTGGAACGAAATACGATAAGCTTACTGCTATATTTCGCAATACTGTCGTTGATTGCTACAAGCCTGGGATTATATTCTATTGCAGCGTATCAGGCAGAGATACGGACAAAGGAAATCGGTATAAGGAAGATTCTGGGTGCCAATCTTCAATCCTTATTTATGGTACTGTCAAAAAATAATTTTTTATGTATTTTAACAGGTACGGCATTCGGGGCGATTATAGCCTGGAAAGCCAGTAATTTATGGCTGGATAACTTTGTCTATAAAGTGCAGCTATACCTTCCATTATTGGTCATTCCTTTAGTTTTTGTTTTGACCTTTTCCGGAGTTGTTATTATATATAGCGTGTTCCGCGTGGCATCTGCCAATCCGGCACAATCGCTGCGAAGCGAGTAATGAATGGAATGATATTGTTAGGGAGACAGGCAAACCTTCATCCAGATCGTTTCAGGCACTATTATAGCCATGAAATTGCTGATGAGGATTTTATGAAGTAACCAGCTCCCACAGATATCCGCCAGCAGATTTCGATTTGCCGTTTACAGCAGATGCAATGCTAGTTGTATTTATACCTTCTGCACGCGCTGCCTCGCGTATGCTTGGATATTCTTTTAATAATTCGCCTTCTATGGAGTATTTGGCAACGGCCTTGCTGATCGTGGCTCTGTATTCCAGGGTGGAGGCGAAGTGTGATTTGATATCAATGCGCTTAGGCCCGTCTCCATATTGCCAGATATAGCCTCCGGTACTCTTAAGTTTTCCGGAAACCACGGCATAGATTGCCGATGCGCCTGTTGCTTTTGAAGCTTCGCGCATACTTGGATATACATTAATCTTTTCTCCTTCCATATTGTATTGTGTAACCATGCGCGCACTATTGGCGGCTGGGTTTTTAGCAAGCGCGCCCCGGTATATATTTCCTTTTGTGCGCCATACATAGCCACCTGCCGTGCGAGTCGGGTTGTTCAATGCAAACGATATGTTCGAAGCGATTAAACCCAAAGCCTTTGCTGCCTCTGCTATTGTGGGATACACGGTTAGTTTTTTACCTTCCAGTGAGTATTGTATTACCTCTCTGCCTTGTACGTTAGGGGTATAATTTATTTGTGAAGCAGGAAGTTTTTGGATTTCCGTTGTGTTGGCAAATTTCCATACAAATCCTCCGGCGGTTCTGTTATGACCATTCACATTTTTCTGAATGTTGTCCGAAGTCAGCCCGGTCTCGTTTGCAGCAGCTTGTATCGTAGGATAAGTTTTTATCTTTTTACCTGATAAAGTATACTGTGTTACCGGTTTGCCAATGCGATACGATTTGTGTTCTCCTTTATAAGAATCATTTTCAAAGCGCCACACAAACCCATGCGATACCTTGGCTCTTTTGTGGGCGCAGTCGAGCAATGTGGCGGCAGTATAGCCTGTGATGGCGGATGCTTCGTTGACGCTGGAGAATGTTGCTATTTGTTTGCCATCCAGCGAATACTGTATCAGTTTCTTCGCCTGGTTTTTAATCTTGTCTTTATACTCCCCCTTATAGGAGTCGCCTTTATATCGCCATACATAACCACCGGCAATCCTGGCTTTACGCAAGGCGCATTTGCTGATCTGTTCAGGCGGTGTTCCGGTTTGAATACCTGCTTCTTTTACACTCGGAAAGGTTCTGATTTTCCTGCCTTTCAGATCGTACTGTGTTACGAGTTTTTCGATTGAAAAGTCTTTGTGCTCGCCTTTATAGGGATCATCTTTGAACCGGTATACGAAACCATATAGTTGAATAGCCTTTTGTAACACCACCGCACGGATGCCGCCTCTGCTCGTATTATTATCTTTGGCAGCATCAGCAACGCTGGCATATTCTTTTATCTTTTTTCCATCCAACGAGTACTTGACTACCGGACGCGGTGAGTTTCTGTCTGACCAGGTTAACTTGTTGGCCTTTTTGATAGTTATGCCCGAACGAGGTCTTTTGTCAATTCTTAATTCGTGTATATATCGTTCAGTACCGTTCATGAGTACGAGGTTATCGTACCGGTTATTACAGTTGTCTCCATCTTTATGAACAACAACAAGCTTATCCTCCCTGAAATTTATAGGTGCTACAAAAGCGTTATATACGAGTCTGTTTACTTTGAAACCGTACTCCTGACCTTCGTAGCGCAAGTGTATCTGGAGTTGCTCGGTATAACTTTTTGTATAGGTGTTGTAGTATTTGTTAATTGACTGCTTTCGTATTCTTTCTTTTGTATAATACATTTGCCCGGTTATGAGCACGATCAAACGGGGCGCTGCCCAGATGCGTCCATAATTTGAAATGCAATAACATCCATCGAATCCCGGAATGTCTGCCCATTCTTCGCCTTCCATGGAATCCAGTGAAAGATTCATAAAAGGATACTGATCGTAGTTTTTAGATTTAGGTTTAACCAAGGTTGTTGTCTTTTTCACAAAGTTAGTATGTCTGTATTATCTACTTGTATCGCGTATTCCGCGGTATTAATAAAATATCAACCGGGGTAATACAGGATAAAATACGCGGGCTTGAAAAGAGGTAAACTCATTATCTTTTAATCGCTGATATACTTTTAAGGTAATAGCGAGTAAGTTAACCAAGATAGTGGATGCAAACAGACTTCTTTTAAAATCAGCTGAAATTACGCCAGGAGCTTAATGAGTTTAACGACATTGGCAACCATGGCATCATCCCCCAATTTTATGTCCTGATCAAACATTACCCATGGGCACTCTTTTTCTATTTCACGTAGTGTGGTCAAAAACTTTTTCATGTGGATTCGTTCCATAATTTCCTGTTCACTGCTAACCGGGCTGTACGTTTTATTCAACGTCAGGTCAATAAATTTTATCATCAGTTTAATATCTACGCCCGCTTCAACCATACTCTTGGCGAGCGATGCATTCGGGCTATCGGATTGTTTCATAGTTGAGAAAATGTTTAATGACAAGTTCATGACAGCAAAAAATAAGCCGTTGCGTTCCTGGACATGGAAATCAATAAAGCTAAATGAGTAACCATCGTGTTAATAATGATTGTACCCGTTAAATAAGGTATAACTATAGCAGTTATAGTAACTTGATCTGATGTAGTATGTATATCCACCAGCGATGGATATACGGATAGAAGATGACGCCATTGATTCTTCTGACTTCATTTTCTCCATTTTAGGATGCTGGCTATTTTATTTGGGAGTACCGTATGAGAAAGTGTCAAAACTCGCCAAGACAATCTTCCAGCGCTGGTACAGCCTTTTTAAATATATCCAGGTTAATCTGGTTGCAACATTTCAGGCATTTCGTACACGACATTACCAAAAGCGGTGTGAATTCCGACAATTCTTCGGAGTCGCTTTCAATGAAAGATAATGCACGTTTACAATTTTGATAGCAGTACGTAACCGCCATGGTATGTTTTTCCAGCTTTGGATTATCAATACACCGAAGTGCTTCCGCGCAAGGTCTTAGCGCGTCAATACATTTAATAAGGGCCCTTTTCAAGGCCACGTGGTTAACAGATGTGGGATTGCTATTCATATATGAAGTGACAACAAATTATTCGGCAACGGAGGTTTCAGGTAACCTGTTTTGCTTTATAAATCTTATTGAATAACTTAAATAGTAAATATTCATTATTGTAAGACGGAAATTGAAATAGAGTTAATCAGGCGGATTAACTCTATATTTGTCTGTGTACGTATCAAGAGCGGTGTGGCTATTTAATAATCCCTTTGCTACGGAAATACTTTTCTATTTTGCTTGCGCTATCGCTCTGTAGTGCGCGCTTGGCACCTCCAATCTGTAATCCTGATACTTTCCATTTCTTCATCCAGAATGAAAGTTCTTCACGTAATACCTTAGAGGTGTTCGGGCCTTTTTTTACTTTTTTCTTTGCCATTTTAGATTTTATTAGACAGCAAAAATATACTATTAGAAATACTATTCAACTTCTTTGTGAAGCATGTGTAATCAGTAAGGCTAATTTCTGCCAGTGCAGCACACAAATACCGGCACATTTTGCTTTGAAGCCAACAACATAGAACACAAACATTCTGACTGTACGCCCGCGTATCAACACGTATAACAGTTGTTTGGCAGAGTATACTGTCGTTTGGTTGATTTCAGCAGCTGATACTAACCCGATAGTATTACGCTCATGATGTATGCACTATATGGGCGTGCATATCGCTATACCAATATATTTTATGCAGATGGCCCGGGCCGGTACAATATGCTTTAACGCTGCCATTTTTCTTTTACTTCACATAGAACATTGGTATTTTTATTCTTAGTGCGTATCTTTTGATCGGTTTGATTCGAAAAGCACTTGCTGTGTGGAGTGTTCTCAACATAGACATCGCCAGGAATATTTTTTTGACAGCAGGATTTTATATAACAGAAAAAAGAACTGATTTTTTATGACAGAATTATTGGTATGTATAGGCTGTATACTTTCTATATCTGCTATGGCGGTTTATTTGGGCTTGAAGATTAAAAGGAATAAAGAATTACTTCGGGCTGCTGAAGCACAGGTGGCAGCTAAAGTAACTGAACTGGAATTGAAGGAAGCCGGGTTTACTATTAAACAGGAAGAATTTATAAGAAAAGATCAGGAAAAGCGCCCAAACCAATGATGCATTAAAAGCTTGTGGAAGTTCAGGACATACTGCTGAACACTTACCGCGATGATGAATTATAGTAACCCCAAATAATGATGCTCTACGAACGAAGCTGCCGCAGGGCAGCTTTTTTTATGCGC